>DNLZ01000322.1:3432-7436 GCA_003488325.1 Planctomycetaceae bacterium | reverse complement strand
GATGGGCGGCACAAGTCTCCTCACTCCGCGAGCGCCAGGATCCGGAGCACCAGGTGACTGGGGACACCGTCGACCAGTGCGACGCTGCCGATCCGGTCGGGAAGCACGAAGCGGGGCACGCCCCCGACGGTCTTCTTGTCACGCGTCATCACCTCGAGCAGCTCCGCCGGGCCCGGCGTGGGCTGGAGGACCGTGGGCGACGTGGGAAGCCCGAGGCGGCGGAGGAGACGGTCCTGTCGCGTCACGATGTCTTCCGGAATCCGGCCGAGTGCCTCCGCCAGGCGGGCGGCACGTGCCATGCCGATCGACACCGCCTCGCCGTGCAAAAGCCGTCCGTAGCCGGCCACCGCCTCGTAGGCATGCCCGAAGGTGTGGCCGTAGTTGAGCGCGGCCCGCGCACCCGATGTTTCGCGTTCGTCGGCCTCCACGACGCGGGCCTTGAGTTCCACCGAACGTGTCACCACGTGGGTCACGGCCGCAGGGTCGCGGGCCAGCACGTCATCCGCCCGATCCTCCAGCCACTGGAAGAAGCCGGCGTCGAGGATCATCCCGTACTTCACCACCTCGGCGAGTCCGCTGACGAATTCCCGCCGTGGCAGGGAGGCGAGCGTATCGACGTCGGCGAAGACACCGAGCGGCTGCCAGAACGCGCCGACGAGATTCTTTCCGGCTTCCAGGTTGACTCCCGTCTTGCCGCCGACGGAGCTGTCCACCTGCGCGACGAGTGTGGTCGGAACCTGCCAGAACGGAAGCCCCCGCATGAACGTGGCGGCGACGAATCCGGTGAGGTCCCCGACGACGCCGCCGCCCACGGCCACGACGTGCGTCGTGCGATCGACGCCATCATGCGCGAACGCATCCCACAGGCGAGCCGCCGCCGCCACCGACTTCGAGGCCTCGCCGGGCGGCACGAGCATCATCGAGCACGGCACGTCCGCCGCGGCGAGGCTCTCGACCGTGGCGCGGCCGTGGGTCGCCTCGAGTGCCGCATCGCAGACGACCACGCCGCGCCGCGCGCCCGCACTCCGCAGATGCCGGCCCACGCCATCGACGAGCCCCGTCCCGCAGACGACGTCGTAGGATCGCCCGGCGACCGATGGGAGGGTGACGCGGATGACGGCCACGATCAGGCGACGCTCAGGCGTTCGAGATCGGCGGGGGTGACCGTGATCACGCGAGCGAAGCCCGTGTGCTGACGGACATAGTCGAGGTCCGCCGCCTCTGCCGGGCTCGCGTGGAGCAGGGACTCGATCCGCTGCCGATCCGTCGTGGACCAGTCCTCGTAGGCATCGGGCCAGATGGTGTGCTGTTCGACGACGAGCGCTTCACGATACGGGTCGAAGACGTTGGACATCGCGAGAGTCCCTGAACGGCGGCGGTGACGGTGACGTCGGCGGGAGGGCGGGGAGGTGGCGAAACGGCAAGACTATACACTGCGGGTCGTGGGATCCCCGATCGACGCCGCGGGATGCGGGCATGGCAGGCTTTTTTCGGTGGCGACCGGCGGGAGGCACCGCGCTCGTCCTGTCCCTGCTCGCCGTCGCCGCGGGGCTGGCGAGTTTCGCGGTGTGGTTCCAGTGGCAGCAGACGCGTCGCTGCCTGACGTTCTACGGCAGCGATGCCGCGTGGCTGATCCAGCGAGCGCCGCGGGTGGAGGTGTGGGAGCGGACCTCCGCCGATGACACCGGTGTCGCAGGCATCCGCCGCTGGGATGTGACGTCGGCCCGCGGCCTCGTCCATCTCCGCCGCGGGCTCGTCGAGGACGCCAATCTCGACTGGGGCCGTTCCGACACGAGGGCGATCGCGGCGGATGCGTGGCAGTTCGCGCTGGCATTCTTCCCGGAGTCGGACCCGCGGGGATCGCCGACGGTCCTGTTGGTCCAGCGCGGCGACGACGGGGCGAGCCTCGGCGTGGAAGGCCGTCCGGGACGGGTCGGCCTCGGCCGACTCGCGGCGGGCATCGAACGCTGGTGGGGCACATCCCGCGACGAGGCGACACCCGTCGCTCCGTGAGCCGCGACACGTGCGAAGCGCGGGCAACTGGGCCGCCTCCCCTGCTTGCCCTGGCCACCCGGTCGCCGCTGCTTGCCGAGTCCGTTTCATGCGGATCGATGCGGGTCGAGCCCCTTCGCACGTGATCGCGCCCACGGTTCGGTTCGGCGAAAACCGGACTTCTGTCGGGTTTGCGGGCGACCTATCCTCCCGCGTCCCTCCGTCGCACCGGGCAGCGCGTGCGGACGGAGCACCACGTGCCGCTGCGCCTCCTCGCGATCCCATCCGCCATGCATGCCTCCCTGCGGTCGATCGCCGTCGCGAATCAGAAGGGTGGAGTCGGCAAGACCACCACTGCCGTCAACCTCGCCGTGGCGCTCGCGCGTCGCGGACACCGCACGTGCCTCGTCGATCTCGATCCGCAGGCACACGCCACGCTGCATCTGGGGATCGCCCCGGGCGACCATCCCGTCACCGCCTTCGACGTGCTTGCGGGAGACCAGCCATTGTCGGCCGCGACGGTGCCCGCGGCCGACGGACTGTGGGTGGTGCCATCGCACATCGACCTGTCCGCCGTCGAGATCGCGCTGTCGGGCAAGCCTGGCCGGGAGACGGTGCTTCGGCAACGTCTCGAGCATGATCCTCGCTGCTCGCCACCGCGGGTGGTCGCGGAGCCCGCGGCCGGGATCACGACGCAGGAGGCCGGCGAGGAACGCTTCGAGTACCTCGTCGTCGACTGTCCCCCGTCGCTCGGGCTGCTGTCGCTCAACGCGATGGCGGCGGTCGACGAGGTCCTCCTGCCGCTGCAACCGCACTTCCTCGCGCTGCACGGCTTGAGCAAGCTGCTCGAGACGATCGAGCTCGTCTCGGAGCACGTGAATCCCCGCCTGCGGCTGCTGGGCGTCGTGCTCTGTCTCTACGACGCGGGCACGCGACTGGCCGCGGAGATCGGTCGCGACGTCGAGGCGTTCTTTCAATCGCCGGGTCGCGCCCACGCGTCGTGGCGGGACGGCCGCCTGTTCAACGCGAAGATTCGCCGGACGATCCGGCTGGCGGAGGCGCCCAGTTTCGGGCAGTCCATCTTCGAGTACGCACCGACGTCACACGGGGCCGTCGACTATGCAGCACTCGCCGATGAGGTCGCTCAGGCAGCCGCGGTGGTCGGCTCGTCGGTGCGAGAGGCAGCCTGATGACCCGCCCCGGGCGGCATGCCGCCCACCCGCCCGCCTGTGCGGACGGGTGCCGCAGCCGTCCGCTGGGTGTGCAGTTCCGGCATCCACCAGTAGCACGAATCGCAGGGATCCATGCCTGCGAGAACTCCCGTGACGTCGAAATCTTCCGCCGACACGAAGGGCCGGGAAGTTGCGGCCGCTCCGGCGGTCGTCCGCGGCATCTCGCGGGAGGGAACGGGAGGTTGCAGCGGATTTTTCAGCAGCATGACAGGGTCGAGTGACGACGGAACCCGGGAGCCGGCGTGTACCGCGCCGGCCCGAAGCGTCCCAAGGCCGTTCTCGGGTATCGGCACGCCACGACGCGCCGTCCCAGGAACCTGCCGTGTAAACGACTTTCATCAAGATTGTGCTTTGCGGACTTTGGGCAAGCAAGGAAATCTGGCGAAATTGCGCGTACCCTGCGTGCCGATGGCCGGATGGCGGTCGAGAGCCGAGAAATCGGGGGCCGATGTATGATTTGGCGTCTTCTCCTGGGAAGTGATGCCATGCGGCCGCTGATGCAGCACGTGGGCCGTCCAGGCCACGAAAAAACCCCTCTGTCGAGTGGGTTTCCTCGGCCGCTTCCGCAGTGCTGCCGCGTGCTCGCGGCGTGCTGGACTTGGTGCATGCTCACGGTCTGCGCGGTCGCCGAGCCCCCCGGGTATCGCGAGCTGGCCGAGGGCGTGCTCACGGTGATCCCACCGAACGTCGCCGTCGCGGAGATGCTGCTGCAGGACGACCTCCACGACGTCACGATCGGGCGCCGCGAGCTCGCCTGGAAGCCGAAGCAGGCCGCCGAAG
>DNLZ01000322.1:0-3059 GCA_003488325.1 Planctomycetaceae bacterium | reverse complement strand
GAGTTCGCGTTCAAGCCGCCGCGGTCGATCGACGTCGAGGTGCCCGTTTCGGCGTCGAAGATGCGGCGCTCGCGTGTGTGGTACCTCGTGTACCGCGTGCGCAACGTCGCGGGCCCCTTGGCGAGCGGCATGCGGCTGAAGACCGAGACCGACGACCCGGGCACCGACCGGTCGACGCGTGCCGTGGAGCGGTTCGAGCGACCGATCCGCTTCCTGCCGCACTTCGTGCTCGAGAGCTTCGAGGCGGTGGCCGAGGGTGAAGGGCTCGTCGCCTATCGCGCCTACCTCGATCGCGTCATGCCCACGGCGCTTGCGGCGATCCGCGGCCGGGAGGACCCCCGACGGCCGCTGCTCGACAGTGCGGCGATGGCGGCCGAGGAGATCGCACCCGGCGAGGAGCGGTGGGGTGTCGCGACGTGGGAGGCCATCGATCCGCGGATCGACTTCTTCTCGATCACCGTGACGGGCCTCACCAACGCGCTCCAGTGGCGCTTGCCCCCGGGCGCCGACGTCAAGGCTGCCAATGGCCCCAACGCGGCCCTCCAGCAGGTGCTCCAGTCGCTGCGGCTCGACTTCTGGAAGCCCGGCGATGCCGACCTCGATCGGGCCGATCAGGCGAGCATCGGCTTTCGCGGCATGTTCGAGCGGATGACGCTCGGAGCCCGCCTGCTCGACGACGCCAGCAGGCCCGGTCTCAATGCCTCGACTCCCGAGGCGGGCCTCGAGCGACTGGGACTCGGCTGGGGCGAGCAGGGCATCGACAAGGACATGCTCGAACCCGACCTCGGCGATGATCCGGAGGTGCCGGACTGGGGGTCGTTGCGACCGTTGCAGACCGTGATCCGCAAGGTGCTCGCGCTCCCCGATGCGGCGGCCCGCGCCGCCGCGGTGCGGGAGGTGTTCGGCGAGCGGGGCGTGCGATACCTGCGCGACCTCGCCGAGGCCGTCGGCATGCCGGTCGATCCGGAGCGGGAGGCGGTGCGACAGGAGGCGCTCGAGCGGGCCGGGATCTCCGCCGAGGATGCTGCGAAGGCGCCGCTCGCCGCGGTCGTCGAACTCATCGGACCCTTCGAGAGCCTCTCACCTTCCGAGAGGCGCGAGGCGGCGGGTCGACTCTTCGGCGAGGCGGGACAGCATCTCGAATGGCTGATGCGCGAGGTGCAGGCTGCCCGGGCGCTCGCGACGCTCGAGGCGATCGGATTGCCACTGCGCGAGGTGCAGCGCGCCGATGCCCTGGCCGCATTCGAGTCGCTGGAAACGGCCCTCATGGAGCAGAAGGACCCCGGCCGTCTGACGGAGATCCTGCAGGCCCTTTTCGGTTCCCGAGGGCCGGCGCTCTACCGGGATGCGAGCGCCGTACACGAGGGCATTGACCACGGGTGGGCGTTCCGATACGACCTATGAGCGTCGGAACCGATGCGGCTGCCGGTCAGGCCCCGGCCGACGTCCCGAACGATTCGCAGGCGAGGACAGTGGCGTGGCACACAAGAAGGGTCAGGGATCGAGCCGCAACGGCCGGGACTCGAACGCCCAGCGGCGCGGGGTGAAGCGGTTCGCCGGCCATGCAGTGCGGGCCGGAAACATCCTCGTGCGGCAGGTCGGCACGAAGTTCCATCCGGGCCGGAACGTCGGCATGGGATCCGATTACACGCTCTTCGCCCTCATCGATGGCGTGGTCATGTTCGACCGCGAGGGACGCCGGGTGAACGTCGTCGGTGCCTGAGTCGTCGGCGCCGGCGCGGTCCGGCGAACGACGATCGTGGCATCAGCGCGTGACGGCCGCCCTTTCCTTCCGCCCGTTGGCCGTCTCCCGTGTTCGTTGATCGCGTGCAGATCGAGGTGGCTGCAGGCGATGGCGGCCCCGGCGTGCGCAGTTTCCGTCGTGAGAAGTACGTGCCCCGGGGCGGACCCGACGGCGGCGACGGCGGCGCCGGAGGCAGTGTGATCATCCGCGCGGCACCGGGCGTCGATTCGCTCGCGGCGCTCGCGCAGCGGAAGCAGTGGCGCGCGGAGCGTGGCGGATCCGGTGGTCCGGCCAATCGTCACGGGGCCAACGGCGCGGACGTGACCCTGCTGGTGCCGCCCGGCACGCTGATCATCGACGAGTCGACGGGACTCGTGATCAAGGATCTCGCGGCGGCCGAAGACGAGATCGTGGCGGCCCGCGGCGGGGCCGGCGGACGCGGCAACATGCACTTCAAGTCGGCGACGAATCGTGCGCCCCGTGAGTCCACGCCGGGCGAGAAGGGGGAGTCGAGGCGGCTCCTGCTCGAGCTCAAGGTGATCGCCGACGTCGGGCTCGTCGGGCGGCCGAACGCGGGCAAGAGCACGCTCCTCTCGCGACTGTCGCGGGCGCGTCCCGAGATCGCCGACTACGCGTTCACGACGAAGAAGCCGATGCTGGGCATCGTGTCGGTGTCGCCCGATCGCAGCTTCGTGCTCGCCGACCTTCCCGGCCTGATCGAGGGAGCCCACGCCGGCGTGGGGCTCGGCCACGAGTTCCTGCGTCATGTCGAGCGGGCGGGAATCCTCGTGCACGTCGTCGAGCCCTCCCCGGCGGATGACACCGATCCGGTCGCCAACTACCGGGCCATCCGCGAGGAACTCGTGCGATACGATGCCTCGCTGGGGAGTCGGCCCGAGATCGTCGTCATGAGCAAGTGCGAACTGCCGGAGGCCGAGCGGGTGCGGGACTCGCTCGCCAAGGCGCTCGGCCGGGAGGTGCTCGCGATCAGCGCGGTCACCGGCGAGGGGCTCGACACGCTGCTGCGTGCCGTGGTCGCGGCGCTCGACCGACGCGAGGCGACACCATGACGGGGGTACCGCGGTCATCGGACGGACGCGGTGGGCCTGGGGGGCGCCCGGAGGGCGGGGCTCCCCTGATCGGTGCCGACAGCGTCGTGCTGCTCGCCGACGTGGGCAACACACGCATCAAGCTGGCGATGATCACGGATCGTGGGGCCGTCGGACGACTTCCCGGCGTGTCGCGGCGGGCCGACCTGCTCACGCATGACTTTCGCACCGAGCATCTGCGCCGCTGGCTCGACGCGGCGGCCGCC
>DNLZ01000288.1:5530-13873 GCA_003488325.1 Planctomycetaceae bacterium | reverse complement strand
GAGGTGGATCTCCTCCGCGATCCGGCCGGGCGTGGTCGCCATGAGGTAGACCCGGTCGCCGAGGTACACCGCCTCCTCGACCGAATGCGTGACGAAGAGGACGGTCGACTCCACCTCGCGCCACAGCCGCACGAGCAGATCCTGCATGTCGAGCCGCGTGGCGGGGTCGAGGGCACCGAACGGCTCGTCCATCAGGATCACGCGGGGTTGCAGGATGAGGGTCCGGGCGATCGCGACGCGTTGACGCATGCCGCCCGAGAGCTCGTGAGGATACTTCCGGGCGTCCCGCACGGCGTCGAGGCCGACCCGCGCGATCCACTCCCTGCCGGCGGCCTCCCGCTCGCGTCGGGCGACGCCGCGGCATTCCAGGCCGAACACCACATTGTCGAGCACGGTGCGGTTGTCGAAGCTCGTGTAGTCCTGGAACACCATCCCGCGGTCGGCACCCGGCCCGACGATCTCCCGGCCGAGGACGGCGACCGTGCCGCTCGTGGGCGGATGCTGCGGCTCGAGTCCCGCCACCAGTCGCAGGACGGTGCTCTTGCCGCACCCGCTCGGCCCGAGGAAGGACGAGATCTCACCGCGATCGACCAGGTCGGGAATCGTGAAGGTGATGCCCTCGATCGCCACGTACTCCCGCGGCGTGCCCGCTCCGTAGATCTTCGTCACGTCCTGAAACGCGACGGCGGGCGGCCGGGTGTCCTCGGGAACCGGTGCGCTCATGCCGCATCCCCGGCAGGATCGGCGCCCGCGGAGAGTCGACGCAGCGACCGGGGCAGGAAGCCCCGCCCCCCGTAGCGGTACGGAAAAAGATCGCACTGCAGCCACCACAGGAGGCGATCGATCCCGTAGGCCACCAGCGCGATGAGCACGAGCACGATGAGGATCGGTTCGCGTCTCCCCAGCCGCTGCGAGACGTTGATGATGGCGCCGACGCCCGACTTGGCGTTGACGAGTTCCGCGAGCATCACGTACCCGAAGGCGAGTCCGAAGAGCAGTCGCAGCGAGTTGAAGATCGCGGGAGCGGCCAGCGGGCCGAGCACCTTCAAGATGATCTGCCGACGGTTGGCACCGAGCGTCAGTGCGGTGTCCACGAACCGCTGCGGGACCTCGAGCACGGCGGCGGTGGCGTCGCTGATCACGAAGGCGGCGCTCGCCACGAAGAGAAACATCACCTTGCCCCACTCGTTGATTCCGAACATGAGAAAGAAGAGCGGAATCAGCGCGGCCATCGGGATATTGCGCCCGAAGATGGTGACGGGGGCGAGTGCGGCGCGCACCGCGGGAAAGCAGGCGGCCAGGACGCCCAGCGGCACGCCGACGACCGCGGCGAGCCCGAAGCCGAGGCAGACCCGTCGGAGGGTGACGAGCATGTCGGCCACCAGGCCCTTCTCGAAGAGGCCGGGCAGCGCCGCGAGCGTCTCTCCGGGGCTGGGCAGCACGAGCGGACTGACCAGCCGATCCTCGCCGCCGGCGCCGGCCGTGACGACGAACCACAGGGCCACGATCGCAGCCACGGTCGTGCAGCCCCAGAGGGCGGACTCCATCGCCGGGACGTCACCCCGCAGCGTGGTCGGCCGCCGTGTGGCCCGATCGGTGCCCACGGCCTGTCACTCCTTTTCCGCGGAGTAGACCTTGATCTCGACGCGGCGGTTGAGCGCGTGGTTGTCCGGCTGGTCCGGGTCGGCCGGCCGGTCCCAGCCGAGCCCGTCGGCGGCGAACCGGTTGGGATCGAACGAGAAGCGGTCCACGAGCGCCTCCTGCACCGCGCCGGCCCGCTGTCGGGAGAGGTCCTTCACCATGCTCGCGGGCACCTGCCCCTTCATCGAGCCGTCCGTGTGCCCCTCGACGACGATGCGTGAATTGCCGAACTGCTGCGCGAGCGCACCGACCTCGTCGAGCACCAGATCGACGGCGGGATCGTACGGCTCCTCCACCTCCTTGCCGTCGACGCGGCGCACGATCTTTTTCCGCAGGTCCGCGCTGTTGGGGAAAAAGTGGATGACGACGGTGTTGGTGAGGATCTCCTCGTTCTCGGCGCGGATCTGCGAGAGCGATTTGGGTGCGAGGGCGCGGGCGTATTCGTCCCGCGTCTCGGCATAGCGGGGCTCCTTGCCGAGTTTCTGGATCACCGAGAAGTCCATCACCTGGTCGAACGGCACCGGCGGATTCGAGATCGCCCCCACGCGCCGGTAGAGGTAGTAGGCCTGCTTCCAGATCCGCTCGAAGTTGGCCGGATTGTTGCGATTGACGAAGAACTGGTAGTTCTCGGCCCAGTTCGTCGAGTGGGCGTCGCCGAGCATGGCGAGCGTGTCGGTGGCGGGAATGTTGTAGCCAGCCGCCATGAGCTCCGCGACCTTCGCGCGGGCCGTCTCCGTCTTGAGCGCCTCCATCGCGTCGAAGATGCCGCGGACGATCGCCTCGACCTTGTCGGGATGATCCTTGGCGAAGTCGGCCCGGGCGAACCAGACGTCGGCGATGAGCCGGTTGGCGGTCTGGGTCGTGACGAGCATGCGATTGCCCTTCGCCTTCTCCAGGTTGTAGATGTCGGGGGCCCACGACACGCACCCGGCGAGTTCCTTGTTGGCGTTGAACGCCGCCGCAGCCTGGAATGCGTCTTCCGTGTAGACCATGTCGACCTCGCCGGGCTGCACGCCTCCGGCGACGAGCATGTTGAGCGCGAAGAACTGGCTCGGGGAGTTCTGGGCGAGCACGAGCTTCTTCCCGACCAGATCCCGCACCGTCTTGATCGAGTCGCGGACGACGATGCCGTCGCCGCCGTTGGAGAAGTCCACCTGCTGGTAGATGCGCGGCATGACCCGCGAATCCTTCGGCTTGCCCGTGGCATCGACGAGCCCCTCGAGAAAGAGCGGCACCATGTCGAGGGTGGCCCAGCCGATGTGGACCTCTCCGGCCGCGTAGGCGTCCCGCATCGTCACCGGATTGTCGATGAGCACCAGCTCCAGCTTGAACGGCCTGCCGTCGGGGGTCTGCCAGACCTTGCCTGCCTTGAAGCCTTCGTTGGCGTAGATGATCGGGCTCCAGCCCGCCCACACGTTGAGCGCGAAGCGCACCGTGTCGTCCTCGAGCGGCTTGTAGGCGCTCGTGCCTTTCACGGGAGGCAGTTTCTCGGCGGGCGTGAAGGTGTATTCCGTGACGGTCGTGGGGGCCGACGTGTCGGCCGCCTCGGAGGCCATTCCCTCCGCACCATCCCCGCCCCCGGCCGCACCACCCGGTGCTCCGCCTGCGACGGGAGCCGGAGGCGCGACGTCCGCCGCGCCCCGCGGACCGAACATGCCGGCCCGCCAGGCGGCGAGGCCGACGAGGCCGAGGATCACGGCCCACACGGCCAGCCAGAACGGAGCTTTGGGTTGCCCTGCCATCTCTCAATCCTCCCGGTCACGCCGTCGAACCACCAACGATGCCACGATCCCCGCCCACGCCCCCTCCGCCGTGCTCAGCCGCGGAAGACCGTCTTCGGGCGCGCCTTGCCCGCCATGTGGAGGGCCTGCATGAGATCGTAGGCGGTCACCTCGCAGAGCAGCCGCGTCACCTTCTCGTGCGCCTCCGGCGAGAGCAGCGGTTCCACCTCGCGCATGAGCGACACGAGCCGTTCCTCCTGCTCCTCGAGTTCACGCGTCGTCACGCGGCCGTCGGCCACGGCGTCGCAGAACGAATCGAGCTTGCGGGCGTACTCCGACAGCATCGGGGTGTCGGTCGACTCGTCGAACCACGGGGTCTTGCCCGTGGCGGTCTGGTTCTTGGCCATCATGCGTCTCCTGGTTGCCTCGTTCTTCCGATCACGATCCGACCGTGCCGCATCCGCACCGCACGTGTACCCCCCACCGCCGGGTGCGTCCCGTTCCTGCGGCATCGCCGCCGCTCATGAGCTGATCACCTCGCGGATCGCCGCCAGCCGCTCCTGGAGACGCGCGCGACCGCCGGGCTTTCCGACGACCTCCCGCCAGTGTTCGGGGAGGAATCGTCGCTCGGTGCATTCGAGCACGGCGGCGATCTCCTGCATCTCCTTTTCCAGTCCCTGGGCCGACGGCATGAAGTCGTCGAGGGCCGCACGGAGATCGTCCGCGCCGATTTCCTCGGGCGCCGCCACCCCGGCCTCGTTTGCCCGCTCGAGCGACCTGCGGCGTGCCGCCAGCACCACGCTCTCGATGTCGGCGCCGGAGAGACCGAGCTCGAGATCGACGGGGCCGGGCAGGCCGGCGGCCAGCCGTACTCGGCTCTTCCTCGCCATCGCGGCAAACATCGCGTCGATCTCGGCCTGATCGTGCGGATAGAAGAGGGGGATATGAACCTCGGCGCGTCCCTGTCGCTTGAGGTCGATCGGCAGCAGATCGGGTCGGCTCGTGAGGAGCATCCAGACGATCTTGCCGCGGTAGCGGGTGTCCCCCATCTGCCGCGCGATCATCGAAAACACGCGCGCCGACGTGCCCGAGTCGCCCCCCTGCTCACGGTTGCCGAGCGCCGCGTCCGCCTCGTCGATGATCACCACGACCGGGCCGAGCCCGCGCAGCACGTCGAGGGCGTGCTCGAGATTGCCCTCGGTCTCGCCGACGTACTTGCTGCGGAAGTTCTTGAGGACCGCGCACGGGATGCCCACGCTGCCCGCGTAACACTCGGCGATGAAGCTCTTGCCGGTGCCGACCGGACCACAGATCAGATACCCCATCGGAGCCGACTCGAGCTGGCCGCGTCGGATCGCGCCGGCGTCCGATTCCAGCCGCTTCTTCGCCTCGACGTGGCCCGCCACGGCGTCGAGTGTGAGGCGGGGCTGGAGAAACTCCACGAGCCCGCGGCAGGACCGCTCGATCAGATCCTTCTTGCGGGCGGCGAACTCGGGTCCGTCGGGCGCCGAGCCGTCGCGGGCCGCGAGCGCGATCACGGCCCGGATGCTCTCGAGCGACAGGCCGCCGGAGAGCGACGCCATCCGGCGGATCGCGTCGCCATGCTCGGGCTTCATCCCGGCCGCGGCGGCCGCCGCGAGGGCATAGCGTTCGCGCTCCTCACGGTCGGGCAACGGCACGTCGATCGCGGTCACGGCCGGGTTCGACGCGAGCCGCGGGTGCACCTCGGCAAGCGTGTCGGCCACGAGCACGATCGCGACGTTGACCCGTCGCAGCAGCGGATTCGTCGCCCACGAAAGCACCCGCACGAGCCGGCCTGCACCGGCGCGACCTCCGCCCTCGGCATCCGGCACGAGGTACTGCGCGTAATCGAGGACGATGGCGATCCGCTTGCGCTGCTCGGGCGGGTCGATCAAATTGCGATCGAGGATCGCGTCGATCGCACCGATCGCGGCCTCCGGCTCGCGGGGCCAGCCCGAGGCATTGCCGAGCCGCTCGGAGAGCCATTGGGCCATCGTGCGGAGTCGTGCCGGATCGTTCCCGGCCAAGGGCCGCAGTCCGCGCCCCACGTCGTAGCCCAGCACCACGTCCCAACGCCCGAAGATTTCGCGGGCGAGAAACTCCGGCAGTGAGCCCCACGAGGCGGCATCGGGTGTCGCACCGGACGGGGCGATCGGCACGGCATCGCGCACGTTGCCGTGGAGGAGGAAGACGCAGCTGGTGCCCGAAAGGTACGCATCGCCGAGCCGTTCGGCCCAGTCGGGACACCACGCGGGGAGGGCGGCGGACGCGCCCGGTGCGACGGCCGTCGCGCCGAGGGTGGGCCGATCGACGGCGACCGCGCCCTCGACGGTTCGAGTGCCGTTCTCGGGCAGGGCTGGAGTCACGGGCGTCGGTGTCACGATGAATCCGCCGCAGGACGGCGTCGTCAGAAGTGCGATCGTGGGGGTGGCCTGCGGAGTCGGTCGCGCCGGTGCCGCATCAGCCCGCCGTCTGGCTCACCCGACCGGTACCGAGCTCCTTGTCGTCCGCGGTCACTCCGCTCGTCTCCGGCGAGACCATGCCGAGCTCGATCTCGAACTCCCGGAGCGCCTCGTTCGCCATCGCCTGCTCGACGGCCTCCTCGCGCCGGATGTCCTCGAGGCCCTCGCCCGAGAGGTCGGCGGCCACGCGCACCTTGGCGCGGTTCAGCCCGATCTTGTCCTGGATCACGTCCTCGATCTGCCCGAAATCGGTCGTGATGTCGAAATTGAAACTCGTGGCCAGCTTGGCGAGCTCCGCTTCCGCGCGGGACAGCTTCAGGTCGGCGTCGTACTTCTGGATCTTGTGCTTGAGGTCGGCGAGCTTCTTCGTGGCGTGCTTCACCTTGGTCACGTTGTTCTCGTAGGCGGTCTCATGCAGCTTCAGCTGGGTCTCGTTCTCGGCGAGCTCCTTCCGCGCCTTCTGAAGTTCGAGCGCGAACTTCGACGCGGTATCCCGCTCCCCGGCCTTGAGGTAGGCCTTGACCCGAGCCTCGAGCGAGGCGACGTGCTGGCGATCGCCGTTCACCTGCCGGGTGACGCGTTCGACGAGCGCCCGATACTGCTCGAGGCCCTCGCGTCCCTCCTTCATCTGATCGACGGCCTTGTCGTACTCGTACTGCAACTGGGCGATCGGGTCGGCCGTCCAGAAGAAGTTGGCGACCTTGTTCATCTGGGCCGCGAGGGCCCGCCACAGCTTGCCGAGGATCATGGCCGAAATCTCCGCGCGAGGAGCCTGGGAAAACGGGTGCCGATCGGCCTCGTTCTTACCGGTGGCCGGATGGGGAGTCAAACCGTCGGTGGAACCGCGCCAGGCGTCAGGGTCGCCGCAGAGCCATGGCGGTCGTCCGCGGCGCGTCTGGCCGGTCACGAGCGTCGTGAGTTGGCGGCGTCGGCGTGGTATCATCCGCGTCCGACAGGTCGGGCGGTCGCGGTCGATGCCGTGGCCGAGGCCCCCGGTCAACGCCGATTCGGCTCGCGATGACGTGCACGCCGGTGCACGCCGGATTTCGAACATTCTCGGTCTCGGGCCTGTGCGTCCGCGGGACGCTCCGTCTCAGGGGCCTTTTCTGGGGAGGGTGTCACATGCCTCGGGCAACGCGTCGTGGATTTCTCGGCAGTGCATCGGCGGCTGGCGTCGGGTACTTCGTGGCCGCCGGCAATCGGCCGGCCTGGAGCAACTCCGCCAACGAGCGCCCCCAGGTGGCCTGCATCGGCGTGGGCGGGAAGGGGGGCAGCGACTCGAGCAATGCCGCGCTCTTCGGCGACGTGGTCGCGATCTGCGACGTCGACCGCGGCACGCTCGAGAAGAAGGGGAGCGCGGAAGGGTTCACGTCCGCGGCCCGGTACACCGACTACCGAGAACTCTTCGCCGCGCATGCGAAGAACATCGACATCTGCACGATCAGCACCCCGGACCACATGCACGCGCCGGCCACGCTCGAGGCGATGCGGGCGGGCATCTCGTGCTACACGCAGAAGCCGCTGACCCGCACCATCTACGAGGCCCGGCTCCTCGCGAAGGTGGCGCAGGAGACCGGCGTCTGCACGCAGATGGGCAACCAGGGCACGGCCCTCCCCACATCCCGCGAGGCGATCGCCCAGCTGCAATCGGGCGTGCTCGGCACGCTGCGGGAGGTCTACGCCTGGTCGAATCGACCCGTCTGGGCGCAGGGGCCCGACCGACGCATGAACCTGAGGATGTATCAGGCGCAGGCGATGGCGCAGGTCTCCGAGGAGGAGGACGCCAAGGTGGGTGCCGACGAGATCGCCAAGACGGTCGCCGATCTCGTCAAGAAGAAGAAGGACGAGATCGCGCAGGCGCTCGAGCGGCTCGACTGGAAGAGCTGGATCGGCGTCGCCCCGTTCCGCGAGTTCTGGCCGGGCCTCTACCACTCGTTCCAGCACCGCGGCTGGTGGGACTTCGGCACCGGCGCGCTCGGGGACATGGCCTGCCACCAGCTCACGGTGCCCTTCGCGGCGTGCGGGCTGCAGGATCCGGTCTCGGTCGTCGCCCGGACGACGGGCCATGACTTCGACAGTTACCCCGCGAGCTCGGTCATCAAGTTCGAGTTTCCCGCGACGAGCACGCGTCCCGCGATCCCGTTCTGGTGGTACGACCGCAAGGGAAACAAGCCGCCGGCCGAGGTGTTCGCGAAGTGGGGCATCGACAAGGTGTCCGACAGCGGCGTGCTGGTGGTCGGGGAGAAGGGCGCCTTCTACAGCTCCGACGACTACTGCGGAAAGTACGAGCTGAAGGGGGTCGAGAAGGTCAACGTCGACTTCGAGCCGGCCGAGGATCAGGGGAAGGGCAACGACGTCAACAACATGTTCGAGCTGTTCCGGGCGAAGCAGGCCGGCGACCCGCGGATCACCAAGTCGAATTTCATCGATCGGGCGGGTCCGCTCACCGAGATGATCCTCCTGGGGAACCTCGCGGTCTGGGCCGCTGCCCAGGGGGG
>DNLZ01000288.1:0-5147 GCA_003488325.1 Planctomycetaceae bacterium | reverse complement strand
AGGTCACGAACCTGGCCGACCTCAAGACGCCGCGGGTGGCCGACCTCATCAAGCCCACCTACCAGGAAGGCTATCGGCTTGACTGACACGCGGGATCGACACGTCGTGCCCCGGCGCATCACGACCGTCGTGGCGGCGCTGCTGGCGATGCATCTGGCGGGTGCCGTCCAGGCCGAGCGACGGGCGACGGCCTCGACGCCGGATGCCGCCGTCGTGGCCAGGCTCGCGGACTTCGGCGGGGCCGCGCGGCACGTCGTCGATGCCGCGGGGCGCCTCACCGAGGTGTCGATCGCCGACGGCTCGCTCCTGACCGATGACGACGTGGCGAGGATGGCCTCGCTCGAGCATCTGCGCGTGCTGCAGATTCTCGACTGTCGGATGCTCGACGACGCGGCGGCGAAGGCCCTCACCGCCCGCGGCACGCTCGAGGTGCTCGCGATCACCAATGCCGGCCTCACGGATGAGGGCGTGAAGGCGGTCGTGGCCCAGTGTCCGCGGCTCGTCGAGCTCGACCTGTCGTCGAACACGAACCTCACCGGGGCGTCGCTCCGTGCGATCGCCGACCTCGGGGCCCTCGAACGCCTCACGCTGGTGCAGACCCGGTTCAACGACCTCGCCACGCGGCGGCTCGCGCGGCTGGAGGGGCTGCGAGCCCTGGATCTCCGGGGCAACATGGAGGCGGGCGACCTCACGCTCGAGGTGGCGGGCGGCCTGCCGAAGCTGGCGGCCTTCAAGCACCGCAGCACCGTCGTCACCGATGCCGGCGTGGCGGGGCTCGCCGCGAGCACCACCCTGAGGTCGCTCCTGCTGCAGGACTTCGCGATCACCGACGCGTCAGGGGCGCATCTCGCACGACTTGCCGGGCTCGAGTCGCTCGAGATCTTCCGGTGCCAGGGCTTCGGCACGGACGGAGTGCTCGCTTTGGCCGGCCTGCCGCTGACGCGTCTGACCCTCCGGGATCTGCCCGACGTGCGCGATCCGGCGCTCGAGGTGCTCCGCGACCTGCCGAAGCTCCAGCGGCTCTATCTCCACGAGCTCCCGTCGGTGGGTGACGAGGGTCTCGCACGGCTCGCGTCGGCGACGTCGTTGCGCGTGCTCGACATCTGGAGCGTGCCGGCGATGACCGATGCGACGGTCGAGGCGATCGCCATGCTCCCGACGCTGGAAGAACTGTCGATCCGTGAAACCGGGGTCGGTGAGGCGGCTCTCGCGCGAATCCTCGCGATGCCGAAGCTCACATCACTCACCTTCAAGGACAACGGCACGCTCTCTCAGGAGACGGTGGCGGCCCTGGCGGGAAAGCGGTGGAAAAAGCTCGACCTCGGTGCCGATACACCCCCGGCCTCGCGCTAGCAGACTGTGGAACACGTCTGCCCGAGCAGGATGCGGCGTGCCTGGATCAGCGGCACGAGGCCATGGATGGCTCGTGCCGCGTGAAGGGGTGGCTGACGGGATTCGAACCCGCTACCCCCGGTACCACAAACCGGTGCTCTAACCGAGTGAGCTACAGCCACCGCAGATGATGACGCCGGCCTCGGGCATCACACCGGGGCCGTGGGTCGACCGGGATGATACCACGCTCAGAGCGGCGATGGCAGCGGTGCCGGGGATCGCCCGGAACGCAGTGCCCTCGCGGCTGCATGCGGCCGACCGTGCCGGCGGTCACTCACGTCGACGCGAGTCGATGAGGATCGTGACCGGGCCGTCGTTGACCAGCCGCACCTGCATGTCGGCGGCGAAGATGCCACGAGCGGTCCGGCGCCCCGTCTCCCGATCCAGTGCGGAGAGGAACGACTCGTACAGCGGGATGGCCTCCTCCGGTCGGGCGGCGCGCGTGAAGCCGGGCCGATTGCCGCGCTCGGTGCTCGCGTGCAGCGTGAACTGACTCACGGCGAGGATGGCGCCGCCGATGTCCCGCACGCTGAGGTTCATCCGCCCGGTGTCGTCGGGAAAGATTCGCAGGGCGGCGACCTTCGGTGCCAGCCACTCCACGTCCGCCGGCGTGTCGCCGGCTTCCACACCGACGAGCACGAGCAGGCCGCGGCCGATGGCCGCGATCGACGCGCCTGCGATCGTCACCCCGGCCTCGCGCACCCGCTGCACCACGACACGCATGGCGGACGAGTGTAGCCGGCAGCGGTGAGCCTCCGCCCGCCCCGGGGCCCTCGCCGGCCCTGCCGTGCCGGCAATCTGCCCTTCCGTCGGACCCGGGCGATTGCTTCAATCCGCTCCCGATCCGGAGCCTGTTCGATGTCCACGCACTCCGTCACCACGACCTCGCTGCCGCCGGGCAGGGGCACGGTCAACGACGTGGCCCTGCTCGCGCGGTCCATCCCCCTGTTCCCCGTCGACCGGACGCTCGCGCTCGACGAGCTGGCGGCGGTGCGGAGGGCGACCGTGCCTCGTGTCGGCTGGGCGGCGCTCTTCCTCAAGGCCTACGCGCTCGTGGCCCGCGAGATGCCGCTCCTGCGGAGCTGGATCGTCTACCGGCCGCACGCCCGTCTGGCCACCTCCGGCGACAGCGTCGCCACGCTGGCGATCAACCGCGCCGACTCCGGTCACGACCGCCTGTTCTTCGCCCGGCTGGCCCGGCCCGACGAGACGGCACTCGCGGCCCTGCAGGCGTCGATCGACCGTCACGTGACGGCCCCCGTCGAGGAGGTCTTCCGCCGGCAGCTGGAACTCGAGATGGTGCCCGGAGCGCTGCGGCGGACGATCCTCCGCTGGCACATGAACTCGGCTTCACGGAAGCGTCCCGGCCGGATCGGCACGTTCAGCCTCTCGACGCTCGCCGGGTTTCGCGCCGGCAATCACTTCCACCCCACGCTCTGCACGACGAGCCTCTGCTACGCACCCGTGGAAGCGGACGGTCGCTGCCGGGTCACGATCATCGCCGACCACCGCGTGCTCGACGGCGCCACGGTGGCACGGGCACTCGAGCGGCTCGAGCAGGTCCTGCGCGGCACGATCACGACGGAGCTCACCCGGCAGTCGTCTCGTCCGGCCGCGGCTCCCGCAGCCGCCGCCTGATCTCGGCGAGCCGGCTGCCGAGATCGCGTTCGAGGCCGCGATCGGTCGGCTCGTAGTAGGTCCGCTCGACGCCGAGGTAGTCCTGTGCGGCGATGGCGTCGGGGGCGTCGTGCGCGTACGCGTAGTCGGTGCCGCGGCCGAGGCGCGCCGCGCCGGCGTAATGCCTGTCCTGCAGATGACGTGGGACGGGGATCACCGCCCGCTCGCGCACGTCGCGCCGGGCGGCTCCGATCGCCCGCGTGCAGGCGTTGCTCTTCGGCGCGAGGGCGAGGTAGGTGACCGCCTGGGCGAGCGTGAGCTGGCACTCCGGCAGGCCGACGAACTCCGTCGCCTGCATGGCGGCGACCGCGAGCACCAGCGCCCGCGGATCGGCGTTGCCGATGTCCTCGCTCGCGAGGATCACGAGCCGCCGGGAGAGAAACCGCACGTCCTCGCCCCCCTCGAGCATGCGGGCCAGCCAGTAGAGGCCGGCGTCGGCGTCGCTGCCGCGGATGCTCTTGATGAGGGCGCTCGCGCAGTCATAGTGCGCGTCGCCGGCATCGTAGGCCACGACCTTCCGCTGGACGCTCTCCCGCGCGAGGTCGAGCGTGAATCGCAGCGGCCGCTCGGTGGTCGAGAGCACCCCCACCTCGAGCGCGCCGAGCGCGCGCCGGGCGTCGCCGTCCGCGGTCTCCACGAGAAACGCGCGGGCGTCCGCATCGAGCGAGACCGCATCCCCGCCGAGGCCATGCTCCCGATCCGCGAGGGCGCGGTCGAGCAGCGTGCCGATGTCCGCAGGCGCCAGCGGGGCGAGTTCGAAGATGCGGCTCCGGCTCACGAGCGCCGGCGTGAGGGCGAAGAACGGGTTCTGGGTCGTCGCGCCGATGAGCGCGATCACGCCCTGCTCCACGTCGGGCAGGAGAACGTCCTGCTGGGCCTTGTTGAACCGGTGAATCTCGTCGATGAAGAGGCAGGTGCGCGCACCGTCGTCCTCGAGGCGCCGCCGGGCCGCGTCGAGCACGTCGCGGAGTTCCTTCACGCCCGATGCCGTGGCCGACAGCTCGACGAAGCGCCGGCGGGTCTCGTGGGCGATGATCTCGGCGAGTGTCGTCTTGCCCGCGCCGGGCGGGCCGTAGAGGATGATCGAGCCGAGCCGGTCCGACTCGATGAGCCGCCTGAGCAGCCTGCCCGGGCCGACGATCGACGCCTGCCCGACATAGTCGGCGAGTCGCCGGGGGCGCATCCTGGCGGCGAGCGGGGCCGCCCGAGCGATGTTGGCCGCCCGCGAGGCGGCGAAGAGATCGGCCATGGGGGCGCTTCCGGGGTGCCGCGCTCAGCCCGTCCAGATGAATTCGACGGGGGCATCGATCTCCGGATGAATGCTCTGATGCACCGGGCAGGTGGCGGCCGCCCGCTCGAGGAGCGTCCGCTGGGGATGATCCGCCGGGAGCGGGATCGTGATGCGCGTGCGCAGGGATGCGATGCGCCGCGGGGCGCTCGAGCTCATCACCTTCTCGGTCTCCGACGTCATGCCGGCCAGGTCGAGCCCATGACGCTCCGCGACGATGCCGATGACCGTGAGCATGCACGCGCCGAGCGCGGTGGCCACCAGGTCGGTGGGCGAGAAGCTCTCCCCCCGGCCGTGGTTGTCGACCGGCGCGTCGGTGACCACGGAGGTGCCGGACGGTCCGTGGGTCGCGCGGCAGCGGAGGCCGCCTTCATACGTGCTCGTGAGCCGGATCATGTGTGCCTCCTGAGGCGCGGCGGTGCGGGTGAGAGGGCGTCCCGCAACCGGACCGAGGCTATAGTACAGCCGGCCGATGCACGCTGCGCGAGCGTGACCCGGTCGTGTCGCCGCGGCACCGGTGTCGTTCATGGGATTCCGCTCACTCGCGGCGTGCGTGACCTCCCTCCAGCGGGAGGGCGAGGCGGTCGTCGTCGACCATCCGGTCGATCCGCATCTCGAGATCGCCGAGATCCAGCGACGGCTCTTCCGGGCGGGCGGACCGGCGCTGCTCTTCCGTCGGCCCCGCGGCTCGTCGTTTCCCGTGCTGATCAACCTCTACGGCACGCGGCGGCGGATAGAGCGCCTCTTCGCCGACACGCTCGAGCGGGTGGGCAGACTCGTGGAGCTGACG
>DNLZ01000477.1 GCA_003488325.1 Planctomycetaceae bacterium | reverse complement strand
CGGTCCCGAGCATCGAAAACGGAATGCCCATCGCCACCCAGAAGGCGATCTTGAGGTCGAGGAAGAGCGCGAGCACCACGAACACGACCACCAGGCCCTGCAGCCCGTTCGACACGAGCATGTCGAGCCGGTCGCGGACGTCGATCGACTGGTCCGCCCAGGTCACCAGCTCATACCCCGGCGGCAGCGACGCGTCGCGCACGTAGGAATTGACCGCCGCCACCATCGCGAGCAGGTCCTCGTCGCTCGTGCGATCCACCGAGATCACCATGCCGGCGCGACCGTTGATCCGGTTGCTCGAGGCCACGTCCGCGAACTCGTCGCGCACCGTGGCGAGGTCCCCCACGGTGAGGACGAGGCCGTCGGGCAGCGTGACGAGGGGCAGCTCGGCGATCCCGGCGCCGCTCGACCGCTTGTTCTTGCCCCGCAAGAGGATCTCGCCCCCCTCGCTGCGGATCGTGCCGCCGGGGAGTTCGAGGTTCTCGCGCCGGACGATGTCGGCGACCGCCCGGAGCGACAGCCCGTACTCCCGCAGCGTCGCCTCGGGAATCTCGATGTCGATCTCGTACTCCTTCGCCCCCTGGATGTTGGCCGCCGACACCGCCGCCAGCCCGAGCAGATCGTCGCGCACCTCCTCGGTGACGTCCCGCAGTTCCTCCTCCGCGACGCCACCTTCCCTGCCCGGAGGTGCGAGCACGCCCACCTTGATCGCGGGCGTGCGGAGCGTCACCTGTTCCACCTTCGGATCCTCGGCCAGCTCGGGAAAGCTCGGGATGCGGTCGACCTCGGACCGGATCTCGGCGAGCGTCTTCTGGACGTCCTTCACCGACTCCTGCAGTTCGAAGACGCAGAACCCCGACCCCTCCTGGGCGACGCTGGTCACCTTCTTCACGCCCGCGACGCTGCGGCAGGCCTCCTCGATCTTCTGGCAGATGCCCTCCTCGACCTCCTCGGGCGTGGCGCCCGGATAGGGCACCGTGACGAGCACGATCTCGAGGTCGAACTCGGGAAACACCTCGCGGCGCATGGTGCCGAACGCCAGCGCGCCGACGAGCAGCACCGCCATGACGAGCGTGTTCATGGCGGGCATGTTGTTGACCGTCCACGAGACGACCGTCCTCATGTCGCATCCTCGCCATCGAGCCCGCCCGCCGCCGCCGGTGTCGCGACCGTGCCGGCCGCCTCGGCCACCGCCATGCCCTCGTGCGGATGCGACAGCTGGCTCACGACGACCCGGTCACCCGCCTCGAGCCCCGATGCCTCCGACTCGAAGAGCACGCGCCCGTCGGCCACCTGCACCGGCTTCGGCCGCACGATGACGAGGCGGTCGTCACGCATGAGCCAGACGTCCCCGCTCGGCCGCAGCGCCTCCTCGGGGATCGACACGAGCGGGTGCGGCGACGCGACGTGGACGCGGACCTGCACGAACATCCCGCGCATGAGCGCGCGCGGCGCGCCGGGCGGAAGCTGCTGGAGCGGCACGCCGTAGCGATCCATCGCCCGGGTCCGCGTCGGGGCCGCCACGCGGACCCTGCAGGGCAGCGTGCGGGTCTTTTCGTCCAAACCGCGCCCCTCCTGGCGGGAGAGCACGCCGTCCCACTCGTACGTGTGTCCGCCGATCGTGAAGACGACCGTGGCGGGCGCATCGGGCAGGGCATGCGCCGCCCCCGGCGCGTCGGCGATGGAGGCCGACCGCCACACGCGGGCAACCTCGTCCATCTGCAGGCTCGTGCGGACCTCGGCGGCGCTCGTGTCCTCGATCGTGACGAGGGGCATGCCCTTCGACACGAACGAATCCTGCTCCACGTGCTCCTCGACGACGATGCCGTCGGCGGGCGCGACGACCCGCGTCCGCGAGAGGTCGAGCCGGGCCTTGTCGAGCATCGTCGATGCCAGGGCCTGCGCCTCCTCGAGCCGGTTGCGTCGCTTGCGCAGGACGCGGGCCTGCCCCTGGAGATTCGTGAGGCTCGTGGTGGCCGCCAGCTCGTCGCGCACCGCGCGGTCATGCTCCGTCTCGGTGACGATCCGCCCCGCCTTGAGGGCATCGAGCCGCCGCACCTCGCGACGGGCGAGGTCGAGCTGACGCCCCGCCAGATCGCCGGCCGTCGCATTCTGGGCGATCTCCTCGTCCACCTCCTCGATCGAGAGTCGGGCCTGCGTCAGCTCGCGTTCGAGGCGGGCGACGTCGAGCTCGTAGTCGCGTGGATCGATCTCGAAGAGCAGCGTGCCCTGCGCGACGAAGCGGCCCGCCTCACAGGCCTCCGTCTTGTGGCGGACACGCCCGGGCACCTCGGCCGCGAGCGTCACCTCACGCAGCGGCACGACCGTCCCGTCGAGCCGGAGGGTGAGACCGTCGGTCTCGGCAGTCACCTCGGCCGTGCGCACGAGCGCCGCGGACGGTCGCTCGGCCGTCCGCCGCTCCGGCGGCGCCTGCCGACCCAGCATCGCAAAGGCCGCGACGCCCATCGCCAGGATCACGAGCGGCGTCACCCACCCCACGATCGCACGGAACACCTTCATGGAGCACCACCCTCCGAGCCACCCGACCCCGAACCATCCCGAGGCCCCCGCGAGCACGCGCCACCGAGCGGCGGCCCGGCGCCGA
>DNLZ01000313.1:5303-5451 GCA_003488325.1 Planctomycetaceae bacterium | reverse complement strand
TCCGCGGAAGACTTTCCGTCGACGGCACAGCCGGATGTTCGCCAGCATGGCAGGGATCGAATGAGGGTTGACCCGGCCGCCTACCGAGCGGTCCGAGGTTGGATCAGCTGCCGGCCGGCTCGGCAGCGGCGACCTCGGAGGCCTGAAA
>DNLZ01000313.1:919-4983 GCA_003488325.1 Planctomycetaceae bacterium | reverse complement strand
CCTGCCTCGCGGTGCGACCCGTCGCAGAACGGACGGGTCCGACTCCTCCCACAGCGGCACAACGCGACCGCTTTCTTGTGGGTCGGGAGCGGAAACGTGCCCCCGCGGTGGTCCGTCACGCGGACGGCGCAGCCCGCTGCCGCCTGCATTTCGATCACGAACGGACCGTCCTCGCGGCAGCGGATCACGATCTCACCGCACGGGGCATCCGGCCGTGCACCCGAACGAGCCTCGTCCGGTACCCCATCCGGGGTCACAGCGGCATCCGTTCGGCGGGCTGGGGGGGGCCGATCGCCGACTCGGGCACGGGCACGAAGACTTCCGAGCCGCCCTCGACGTCCGTGATCTCCACGCGGTCGTCCTCGGATGGCTCGGCTCCGGCACTGCGGGCCGACCACGTCCGGGCCCCGACCGTGGTCGTGGGGGCCGCGAGCAGGCCCAGGGGCGCGACCGCCGCAGGGTCGGTACCCACAGTCGTCGGGAGCTCAGGCCGCAGAAGGGTATTGGCGAGTATCGCGACACCGACCCCTGCGAGCAGGGAGCCGAGGAGCGTCGGCCAGAGCAGCCGACGGGGAGACGCCTCGACCGACCGCCAGTCTGCGGCGATCAGGGCGGCCCCGCTGCCGGCACTCCCGCCTGCCACGCCACCCATTCGGGAAATCTGCTCGAGTTCCATCCCCCTATCGTCCCGAATTCGCCCCGGCGCGTCAAAGTCGCGACCGAACCCCCTCATGAGATGGGCCCCGCGTCGGCTCTGGAGGCCTCTGGAGGCCGGGCAGGCTGCCTGAGCACCCACCACCAGAGCAGGCCTGCGGCCGCCAGGAGGCCGAGCGAGATCAGCTGGGAGATCGAGAGCGACGTTCCCAGGGCGGGGGGCTCGTCCACGCGAATCGCCTCCAGGAGGATTCGTGCGACCGGATGGATCGTGAGCACCAGGGCGAACACGGCCCCGTCCCGACGGGCCAGAGGCGTGAAGAGCACCGCCAGAATCGCGAGCAGCCCGGCGTCCAGGGCGGCGTAGAGCTGGGCGGGGTGCACCGGCAGGCTCCAGGGTGCACTCGCCTCGCCGGAGGCCGGAGGCAGCATCCCCCGCGCCATCTGGTCGAACCACGGCGGGCTTTCCGGGGGGAACCGCACCGCCCATGGCAGGTCGCACGGTCCTCCGTAGCAGCAGCCGTTGAGGAAGCAGCCCACCCGGCCGAGCGCGAGGCCCACGAGCAGCCCCGGCGCGATGCAGTCGGCAAGCCGCAGGATCGAGAGCCCCCTCCGGCGGGCGAACCACCACGCGGCGAGGCCGGCGGTGGGCAGCGCGCCGAACACGACGAGGCCGCCGGCGGCGACGTTGAGCACCGCGCGCAGTCCCTCCGTCCAGCCGCGGCCAGGAGGGAAGAACTGCTCGCGGTATTCGATCACGTAGAGGAGCCTGGCGCCGACGAGGCCCCACAGAAACACCTCCATGCCGAGCGCGAGGATCGTGTCGGCGTCGAAGCCGGCGCGGCGACCACGCACGATCGACAGCCATGTGCCGGCGGCTGCAGCCGCGAGGAGCATGACTCCATAGCCGCGCACCGGCACGCCCGCGCCGTCATCGAGCGCCGGCAGCCCCCACACGATCATCCCACCGGTCACCGCGAGGGGCAGTCCGAGCGCGGCCGCGGCCGACCGACCACCATGCCGCACCGCATGCCACACGAGGAGGCCGATTCCGCCGACGCACCACGCCGCGAACAACAGGCCGACACCGAAGAGCGGTACGGTCCAGTCGCCGAGCGACACGGTCACGGGGACGTGGAAGAGCGTCGATCGCATCAGCCTGCACCGCTTCGGGGACGCAGCGGCATGTTGTCGATGAGTCTCGTCACCCCGACCCGACCGGCGACGAGCGCCACCGCCGGCCGTGCGTCGACCGGCGGCTCCAGCGACTCGGCGTCGACGACCGCCGCGTAGTCGATGACCACGCCGCGATGCTCGAGCAGTTCCCTCATCGCCGCCTCGATCACCGCGCACGCGGCCCCTGCCTCCCACATCGCCGTGGCCACCCGCAGGCTTTCGACGAGGGCCGTCGCGCGGCCGCGCTCGTCGGACGACAGGTAGGCGTTGCGCGAACTCAGCGCCAGTCCGTCCGGCTCCCGCACCGTCGGACAGATGCGCAGCTCGACCGGCAGGCCGAGGTCGCGGACCATGCGCTCGATCACGCGGGTCTGCTGCCAGTCCTTGGCCCCGAAGTAGGCGACGTCGGCGGGCACGGCGTGCAGCAACCGGCAGACGACCGTGGCCACCCCGACGAAGTGGCCCGGACGAATTTCTCCCTCGAAGCCACGCGCGGGCCCATCCACGACGACCCGCGTCGCACATCCCGCCGGGTAGATGGCGGCCCCCTCCGGCACGAACGTCCAGCGGGCGCCCGCGTTGTCGAGGATGGCGATGTCCGCGGCGAGCGGCCGGGGATACCGGGCGAAGTCCTCTCCCGGACCGAACTGGGTCGGGTTGACGAAGATCGAGACGGCGACGTCGTCGCAGTCCTCGAGAGCCGCGGCGACGAGGCTGACGTGGCCGCGGTGCAGCGCCCCCATCGTGGGCACGAATCCGACGCGCCGCCCGGCCGCCCGCGCGGCGGTCACCACGCCCTGCATCGCGACCGGATCGTGGATCAGCCGGGACGTGTCGCCAATTCGATCGGCGGCATGATCCGCCGCGGGCCCGGCGCCGGCGCGCCCGCTTCCCTTCTCGGACGGCGTGACCATCACAGCATCGCCTCGACGGCGGCGATCGCCTCGTCGGTCGCACGCGACAGGTCGTCGGCGGCGATCGTGACGACCGCACGGGGCGCCGGTGTGAAGCGGCCCCCCGGATCGCGCAGCCTGCAGGCGAGTCGTTCCTGGAGACGGACGAGCGGCGCGACCGCGTCGGCCGGCACGACGCACGCGCCGCGCAGGGCGCCGACATCCGAAAAGACGTCGGTCTGCGCGGCGCGCCGCGACTGGAACGTCATCCGGTCGGCGAGCGTATCGGCGTCGACGAGCAGCAGGATGATCGCGTGCGGCACGACGGCGGCGGCGGCGAGCGGGGCGAATCCCACGTCGAATCGGCGGCGTTCCGCGGGGGGCAGTCCCTCGGCAGCGACGGCGAGCGAGCCGATCCAGTGGTCCGTGATCGCGACGCCGCAGTCGTCACCCCCCTCGTCGCGTCGTGCCCGTCGCGGCCCCGTGGCATCGGCCCATCGCTCCGCGACGTCGAGCCACGTCGTGACGTCATCCGTCTCGAGCGGAGCCGGTCGCGGCGCGGGAATCAGCCGCGCCATCGTCGCATCGGCGACCGCCCTCGCGACCTCCGATGCACCGCTTCCCGGCACGCCCACCATCGAGACGAGCGGACACGGCGCGGAGATGGTCCCGAGCAGGTCTCGCAGGCTGCATCCGGCGGTCGGATGGGGCAGGTCGGGTGCGATCTCGACGGATGGCTCGAGCACGAAGCGCCGGGTGGCCATCCGTGGATGCGGCACGGTGAGGGCCTCGGTCTCGAGGACGAGGTCGTCGTAGAGGAGCAGGTCAAGGTCGATCGTGCGGGCCGACCAGCGCTCCTGGCGGTCGCGGGCGAGCGTGTTCTCGACCGCGGCGAGCATGCCGAGCACGTCGTGGGGATCGAGTTCCGTCTCGATCAGGCAGGCGCCGTTGAGAAACGGCGGCTGACCCGGCGGACCGCCGATCGGGCGCGTCTCGCGGTAGGCACTCACCGCCCGCACGGTCACGCCCGGCATGAATCGCAGCAGTTCGATCGCGCGATCGAGCTGCTCGCGGCGGCTGCCGAGGTTCGAGCCGCACCCGATGAGGCATCGTGCCATGGTCTTCCCCGCGTCGTGACCGTCGGCATGGATGCCGATGGCGGAGGAATTCTACGGCTGGGCGGCCCGCTCCCGGCAAACCGGTCCGTCCGCCGGATGGTCATCGTGTGAAACGCGGGGGGGACATCCAGGCCACGACCAAGGTCGTCGACAGTCGATCCCTCAAGTCGTCGCCCCCCGGGCTCACGTGTGTCTTCGTCGCGTCTCCTCGCACCCCCATGCA
>DNLZ01000313.1:0-511 GCA_003488325.1 Planctomycetaceae bacterium | reverse complement strand
CGCGTGTGCATCATGGATCCATCCCCCATGCACGCCGTCGAAACCATCACGGCCTCGATCGGCGTGTGAGCGGTCATTCTGCGGAGCATGAGCATTCTGTCAAGGAATGCACGGACTCCCTGCCTCGTCTCCACGCATCGCGCGTCGAGAGCCCGATGAAAGCCGTGCCCTCTTGCAAAAAAATTCTTCTGCATGCTGTGCAAGCATTGTCGGATGGGCCGTCAGGCGGCGATGCTGTGCGTTCAAGGGCCGCGCGGCCGTGTCACGATCGCAACGCCGCATCGACCATCGCCCTGAGACCGAGCCACGTGCCCCTGCCCGAGCCGCCTTCACCACGCGATCCCGACGACGATGTCGATCCCCTGCCGGGCGCGACGCCGTGGATCGATGGCGAAACGGGCCTGGAATCTCCGTGCGACGCCCTCGATGCGGCGACGTCGGTCGCGCCGGAGCAGGAAATCCCTTCCTACCGGGTGCTCTCGCGCACGCCGCTGACGAGCCTGGTCTTCAC
>DNLZ01000312.1 GCA_003488325.1 Planctomycetaceae bacterium | reverse complement strand
CGGAAAGTCTTCCGCGGACGCCAGATGCAGCGTCCAGAGGGCTGAAAAATGGCCGCTGCGGAGGGGCGAACGATATGGACGCGACCGGTGGCTACCTGTAGGGTTGATCGAAATCGGTCGGGAGCACGGGCTTCCGGCACCCGTCGTCGCAGCCGCCGCCCGTGATGCCGCACCCCCACCGCAACTTCTATCAGCGTTTCAGCGTCGCCATCATGGCGGTGCTGGTCTTCCTGCTGCCGCTGGTGCTCGTGGGGGGCATCAAGGCGAAGTCGAACAACCGGAACGACGTGAAGGGCTGGCTGCCCATGGAATACCCGGAAACCCGTGCCTACGGGTTCTTCCGGCGGCATTTCCAGGGGGAGGAGTTCGTTCTCGTGAGCTGGGACGGCTGCACCATGGCCGACCCCCGCCTGGAACTCCTGGCCCGCAAGCTGATACCGCCCCCCGAGGAGGCGTCGCGGATCGACCGCGCGCTCTACTTCAAGACGGCCCAGACAGGCCCCCGGGCGGTCGAGCGGATGGCCCGGGAACCGCTCAACCTCGACCCGGTCGAGGCCGTCGGCCGGCTGACGGGGGCGCTCATCGGGCCGCCTCCCCCGGGAGTCGCGCCGGGGTCACCCGAGGACGCGATCGGTTCCCGCCAGACCTGCCTCGTGCTCACGCTCGCCGACGTCGCCCGGGCCAACCTGCATGGGGCGATCGACACGATCCGCGACGTCGCCGTGCAGGAATGCGGCATCCCCGAGGCCTCGCTCCACATGGGCGGGCCCCCTGTCGACAACGTCTCCATCGACAAGGCCGGGCAGACGAGCGTCACGGTGCTCTTCGGCCTCTCGCTCGTCGTCGGCTGCATCGTCAGCTGGTTCAGTCTCCGCAACGCGACGCTCGTCGGCCTGGTGCTCGCATCGGGCGTGTACAGCATGTTCGCGAGCCTCGCGGTCGTGTGGTACTCGGGCTATCCGGTGGACGCGATCCTGCTGACGATGCCCTCGCTCGTCTACGTGGCGACGACGTCGGGGGCGATCCACCTGGCCAACTACTACCGCGACCAGATCGCGGAGACCGGCGTGCAGGAGGGGGCCGCCGGACGGGCGCTCCATCACGCGCTCCTGCCGCTCTCGCTCGCGACGGGCACGACGGCCGTCGGCCTCGCGACGCTGGCGGTGAGTGAACTCGTTCCGATCAAGATGTTCGGCATCTTCTCCGCCATCGGGGTCGTGGTGAGCTTCC
The DNA here is from genome assembly GCA_003488325.1 of Planctomycetaceae bacterium. Classification (GTDB taxonomy): domain Bacteria; phylum Planctomycetota; class Planctomycetia; order Pirellulales; family UBA1268; genus QWPN01. Next base: position 14,167 of record DNLZ01000312.1, on the reverse strand, counting down.
TGATCCTCGTGACGCTCATGCCGGCGGCGCTCGAGCTCTTCCCGCCTCGACTCCGCATCGGCGTCACCGCCGACGGGAAGGGAGCCGATGCGTGGCGGCCCATCGAATCGAGCCCCTGGTGGAAGGTCGGGCAGTGGGTCACCGAGCACCACGCGCTGGCGACGGCCGGATGCGTGCTCGTCATGGCCGGCATCGGCTACGGCATGACCCGCGTGGAGACGAGCGTGCAGCTGATGCGGCTCTTCTCTCCGAAGGCGCGGATCCGGCAGGACTACAAGTGGCTCGAGGCCCACCTCGGTCCGCTCGTGCCGATGGAGATCCTCGTGCGGATCGACGACACGTGCCCGCTCAACTTCCTCGAGCGGATGGAGCTCGTCGGCGAGATCCAGGACGAGATCGTCGGCCTCGAGGAGGTCGGCAGCTCGCTGTCCACGGTGACCTTCGGCCGCAGTCTCGACGTGGGCGAGGCGGGCAACGGACTCGGCGGCGCGGCGGCGCGGGCCATCGGCCTCGGCGCCCGCACGAAGCGCAGCGTGCTCAATCGTCGGCTCGTCGCCCACCGCGACGAATTCCTCGACGGCGATTACCTGCGCGAGGCGACGAGCGAATCTGAGGACGGCCTGCGGTCGGAGGAGCTCTGGCGCATCAGTGCCCGGGTGAGCGCGGTGCAGGAGGTCGACTACGCGCTCTTCAAGTCTGACCTGCGGAAGCGCATCGACCCGATCCTCGCCAGGCTCGACGGCGACGGCATCGAGGGCGTGCACGTCGAGTACACCGGCCTCGTGCCGCTCGTCTACAAGGCCCAGCATTCGCTGCTCGACGGCCTGCGCATCGGCTTCGTGTGGGACTTCGCCATCATCGTCGCGGTGATGATGCTCATCTGCCGGGCCGTGTCGGCGGGCTTCGTGCTGCTGCTGCCGGCCGCGTTTCCGGCGATCCTCGTCTTCGGCGGGATGGGCTGGGGCAACTCGATCCTCAAGTCGCTCGGCACCGGCTCGCTGCTCGTCGACATCGGCACGGTCATGGCGCCGAGCGTGGCCCTCGGCGTGACCGTGGACGACGTCGTCCACTTCATGCTGTGGTTCCGCCGCGGCATCGCCGACGGGCTCGACCGCCGGCAGGCCACCATGCTCGCCTACAAGGGCTGCGCGCGGGCGATGTACCAGAGCTGGGGCGTGATCGGCATCGGCCTCTCGGTCTTCTCGCTCTCCCCGTTCGGACCCACGCAGCGGTTCGGCTACATGATGCTGTCGATGCTCACGATCGCCCTCGTCGGCAACCTCGTCTTCCTCCCGGCCCTGCTGTCGGGGCCGCTCGGCGCCGTCTTTGCGTGGAGCGTGCATCGCGAGGAGCGGCGGAAGGCCGCGCGGGGGGAGGGGCGCCGGGTCGTGATCGAGCCCGGCAGCGACGCCCTGCCCGCCCCGCACGTCCTGCCCGGACCGGCCAAGCAGGCCATCCACGCCTGACGCCGACCGCGCCGCGTCAGTCGCACAGCCACCGCATCGCCCCCTCGAGCGAGGGCAGGCGGGCGCGATCGACCCAGGCGAAGAGCGCCACGCAGCCGACGATGCACGCCAGGGCCGAGGCGAGCGCGAGCGTCGCGGGCATGGCGACCTGCCAGAGCGCCGTGGGGTCGTCTCCGACCGCGAGGCCCGCGATCCAGAGCGGCCAGATGTGGACGAGATGGTGGAGGACGTAGATGGAGAACGAGTGGCGGCTGAAGGGACCGGTCCAGCGGACGAGGGACGCCGTCCGGGTGCACGACGGGTCGCGGTCGAGCACCCGGTGGAGTGCGGTGAGGGAGAGCATCGCGATGGCCAGCGAGCCGAGGACGTATGCGGTCGATGCGGGAAACATCGTCCAGCCGTCGGCCGCGCCGATCCGCAGGCCCGCGGGAAGGTGGGGCCACACGAGACACACGATCGCGGAGAGCGTTCCGAGGGCCGCCGTGGCGACGAGCGGCTGGTGCATCCCGCGGCACGCCGGCGGATCGTCGCCGAAGATCAGCGGGGTCGCGAGGTAGCCGGCCCAGGGGAAGACGAGCCAGGGCAACAGCGGGAAGTAGCCGACCACGAGGCAGCCGAGCGCGACGTCGCTGAGCGTGACGTCGTAGTCGAACCATGACCGGCTCCAGTAGGACGGGTAGTCCGCGATGACCCGGAGAATCGGACTCGTCAGCAGGACGAGCACGAGTGCCAGCGCCACCGCCGACACGGGCATGCGACGCACGACGTCGAGCGAGATGAGGGCGAGTCCCACGAACGTGAGCACGTCCCAGTTGAAGGTGTCCGCGGGCAGCCAGACGAGCACGTTGAACGCGAAGCCCGTGCCGATGAGGAAGAGGCCACGGCGGATGGTCGCCTTCGAGAGGGCCTCGGGGGGTGTGCCACGGGCGATCCGCTGCGTGCACCAGAGGCGGTAGTTGACTCCGGCGAGGAAGGTGAAGAGCGGGGCGGCGGCACCGGCCGGCATCCACCGGTTCAGCGCCAGCGACCACGCGTCGTGCGTGGCGGCGAGGTTCTCGACGAAGTGCACGACGATCATCAGGCAGATCGCCACCGTCCGGAGGACGTCGATCGAGGGGAGGCGGGCCTCCACGCCGCTCGGCCGTCCTGCGGTCGGGGCGCTGGTCATGGTGTCGGCGTCGTCCCGAGGCCGGCGAGCACCTCGACGAGAAGGACGACGAGCTCGGCTGCGAGCAGGACGATGATCACCCACTCGAGCCGCAGATGCCGGCGGGCGATGGCGAAGTCGCCGACGCGCTGGGCGCACAGGTCGTAGACGCGGTCGACCACGTCCGCCTTCGCCTGCACGAACTCGAGGCGGTCCGCGAGCCGTGTCCGCTCGCGCAGCCGTTCCCCCAGTTGCGCCGCGAGCGTCGGTGGGTGGACGGGCGGGCGCAGCACCGCGGGCGCGAGGGTCGCGAGGTCCGCGCGGAGCCTGACCGAGCGGCGGAAACGCTCCTCGATCGACGCCTGGCGATCGATGTGCCGATCGTCGAACTCGACGGCGCACGGCGCGTCCTCGTCGAGCCGGCCGAGCAGCAGTCCGGCCTCGCCCTCGAGACGGCGGAGCGCCGCATCGCACCGCGCGAAATCGAGGAGCGCCTCGCGCACCGCAGCCAGCGTGGCGTGCGGCGCGAGGATCGCGGCCCGGCACGGGGACCAGATCACGGTCGTCCCGTAGAGCGGCACCTGCACCGGTGGCGCGTCCGCCCGGGACGCAGCCACCCAGGCGAGGGCGGCTGCCTCGTGCCCTTCCCCGTCCCGCGTCCCGTCGGCATCGTCGGCGGGCAGGACGACGAGCTCGAGCACGGCACCGTCGAGCGGCACCTCCTCGACCCGCACCTGTCCGAGGAAATCCTGCCCGGAGCCATCGTGCATCCCCGGCCGCCCGCTCCCGTCCAGCGGCGTCTCGCGTCGGATCATGCGGCACCTTCCTGACCTTCGGCGAGGCGCGCGGCGACCCATCCGGCGACGTGGGAGGCCGAATCGAGCACGCCGTTGAGCGTGGAATCGAAGAGGTAGTCGCCGACGACGAACAGGTCGGGATGGTCGATCGGCTCCGGGCGGTGGCGCCGATCGACGGGCGCGAGCCGCTCGCCTCCGGGCAGGGCGCTGACGGCCCCGGGCCAGCGATGCACGCGTCCCTCGCGGAAGGCGGCCCGGCCGTCGCCGAGCGACGCCGGGAGCGAGTCGAGCGCGAGCGCGACGAGCTCGTCGTCGGATCGAGCGCACGATTCGAGCGCGGCGGTGCCGGCGATGAGCCAGCCGAGCACGCCGTGCGTGGCGTCGGGATCACGTGCCGACTCGTCGTAGAGGCAGCAGCCACCGAAGCGGTCGAGCATGAAGAAGGCATCGCGCACGCGCCGTCTCCAGAAGGGGCGATCGAAGAGGATCGTGACGCGGAGGTAGTGGGCCGGGTGGGCATGGTGCGCGCAGTGGGCCGCGAGGGCCGCCTCCAGGCGGCCACCGACGAAGCGAATGAGCGGCAGATGCGCCATCGGCAGGGCGACGATCACCGTGTCGAACGCCTCCACGAGCGGCCGGCCACCGCGACGGGACTCGACCCACAGGCTCCCGGACTCGTCGCGGCCGATCGCCATGACCGGCTCATGGAGGCGCACGGTCGCGGCCACCCGGGCCGCCAGCGCGTGGACGAGCTGCTCGTTGCCCCCGGAGATGCAGTAGAGCCCCATGTAGGCAGGATCGTTCATGAGGTAGTTCTGCAGCCCGTACTCCGTGCTCGTGCGGCAGGGTTCCGTGGCGAGATCGCTGTGCAGCATGGTCTCGAGGTAGCGGCGCGCCTCGGGCGGGTGGACCGCGTCCATCACGGTGTCGAACCGCCGACTCGACCCGTCGGCGGCCGCGTCGAAGCCGGAGGCGTAGAAGCGACGCGGCGACTGTGTCGCCTTCGCGCGCGCGTCGAAGGCGAGGAGGGCCGCATGGGCGGCCGCACCGAGGCGGTCGTGCACATCGTCGGCGGTGCCGACCACGGTGTCGTCGAGCAGCACCGCCGACCCTCCAAGCGGCTGCGTGGGCAGGCCGAGCATGGAGACCGCATGCCGCAGGGGATCCTCGTCGACGACCGAGTAGTCGTAGAGCTCGGCGGCACCCGCCTCGTAGCGCACCGGCGCCGAGCGGAACGAGGGCGTGAGGACCTTTCCGCCCACCCGGCCGCTCGCCTCGTAGATCGTCAGCTCGATGCGCCTCGAGGCCATCCGCTCGAGGAGCCACGCGGTGAACAGCCCGCCCGGGCCACCGCCGACGATCGCGATCCTGCGTGGATGCATGCGTGCCCGAGTTCGCTCCGCGTGCGTGCCGCATTCCTGCGGATCGCCCTCCCGCTGAAACGCCCCACGAGCGACGAAGTTTCGATCCACCCAGCCGGAGCGTGCGGACGGTGGACTTTCCGCGGCCGCATCGTACGCTGCGGGCTCGGACGCAGGGAGCCGTCCCGAGTCTCCCGAGCGGGCGTGACGTGAACGACGAGGTCGAGACCGAAGCCCCCCGATCGATTCCCGCGGGGGAGTCGGCCGGCCGCGACGACGGTGGTCCGGGCGGCCGCGGTGCCGCAGGCGGGACCGCCGACGGTCTGCCGGTGGCCACGGTGGTGCTCAAGCCGAAGCGGGCCCGTCCCTTCTTCGGGCGTCACCCGTGGGTGCTCGATTCGGCCGTGCTGCGGGTCGACGGCGATCCCCAGTCCGGGGCGGTCGTCGACCTCACCACGCACGACGGACTGTTCGTGGGGCGTGGGCTCTGGAATGGATCCAGTCGGATCCGGGTCAGACTCTACGCCTTCGACGCCGCGACTCCCCTCGACACCGCGGAGTGGAGGAGGCGGCTGGAGCGGGCCGTCGCGCTGCGGCGGACCCTCGGCATGCTCGATCCGTCAGGAGCCTGCCGCCTCGTCAACAGCGAGGGGGACGACCTGTCGGGCCTCATCGTCGATCGGTACGGCGCCTACCTCGCCGTGCAGGTGACGGCGCTGGCGCTCACGGGCCGCCTCGAGATCGTCTGCGACGCGCTCGAGGCCCTCGTCGCGCCGCGGGGCATCCTGCTGCGCGGCGCGGAACGCGGTCTCGCGAAGCTCGAGGGGCTCCATCTCCCCGATCGCGTGCTGCGCGGCGCTCCCCCGGATGGTCCCGTGTTCGTCACGGAGCACGGGCTGCGGTTCGGGGTCGATTTGACCGAGGGACAGAAGACGGGTCACTACCTCGACCAGCGTGACAACCGTCAGGCAGCCGCGCGGCTGGCGCGCGGCCGGCGGGTGCTCGACATGTTCTCGTACTCCGGCGGCTTCGCCGTCGCCTGTGCGGTCGCCGGGACCGCGCGGAGCGTGCTGGCCGTCGATGGGAGCCCGCGGGCCGCGGCCCTGGCCCGGGCCAACGCGGAACTCAACGGGGCCGCGTCGATCACCGTCGAGGCGGCCGATGCCTTCGAGAAGCTCGACGCGCTCGTGGCCGCCGGGGAGCGGTTCGGCATGGTCGTGCTCGATCCCCCGAAATTCGCCCGCAGCAGGGCGTCGGTGGACGATGCCCTGAGGGCCTACCACCGCGTCAATCGTCTGGCCGTCGACCTGCTCGAGCCGGGCGGGATCCTCGTGACCTGCTCGTGCTCCGGGAGCGTGTCGCGCGACGACTTCCTCCAGATGCTCGCGGGCGTGGCCCAGCGAGGTCGGCGGACGATCCAGATCCTCGAGGTCCGCGGAGCGGCTGCGGACCACCCGGTCAGCGTGAGCTGCCTCGAGGGCGAGTATCTCACGTGCGTGATCGCCCGCGTCCTCTGAGCGGCCACGGGCCTTCAGAGTCGCCGCAGCCGGGTGAACTCGTCCATGGTGATGGTCGTGAGCTCGCCGTCCTCACGGGCGAGGATGAGCACGTCGGAATAGACCTTGTCGTCACCGCTCCTGCGGAAGTGCAGCCCATGGCGCCGCCGCTCGCGCCGCAGCACGGTGCCGACGGTGGTCGTGCTCCAGGTCGCGCTCGAACCCACGGTCACGCCGTGAACCACCTCCACCCGGTCGCCGGGCTGGAGGTGCTCGTACAGCGCGCGCGCCTGCGACTCCTCGCTCGTCATCACACCTCCTTCGCGTCGATCCACTTCATCATCTTGCGGAGACCGCGCCCGGTGGCGGTGAGGCCGTGGGCCCGCTCCCGGCGACGCGTCGCCTTGAACATCGCGGCCCCGCCGCGATTCTCGAGGATCCAGTCGCGGGCGAACTGCCCCGAGCGGATCTCCTCGAGGATCTTCTTCATCTCGCGACGCGTCTCGTCCGTGATGATCCGCTTGCCACGCGTGTAGTCTCCATACTCGGCCGTGTTCGACACGCTGTACCGCATGTACTCGAGGCCGCCCTGGTAGAGCAGGTCGACGATGAGCTTCATCTCGTGCAGGCACTCGAAGTAGGCCATCTCCGGCTGGTAGCCCGCCTCGACGAGCGTATCGTACCCGGCCTTGATGAGCTCGGAGACGCCTCCGCAGAGCACCGCCTGCTCGCCGAAGAGGTCGGTCTCCGTCTCCTCGGCGATCGTCGTCTCGATGACGCCGCCGCGGGTGCCACCGATCCCCTTCGCGTAGGCCAGGCCGATCCGCTTCGTCGACTCGGCGGCTCCCGGGCCGAGTGCGATCAGGCAGGGAACGCCGCCCCCCTTCACGTACTCGCTGCGGACGAGGTGGCCCGGGCCCTTCGGGGCGACGAGCAGGATGTCGTGGCCCGGGGGCGGCTCGACCTGCCCGAAGTGGAAGTTGAAGCCGTGGCTGGCCATCAGGATCGCGCCCTTGCGCAGATGGGGGCGGATGCTCGTCCGATAGACGTCGGCCTGCAGCTCGTCGGGAAGGAGGATGTTGACGACGTCGGCCTGCTTGACCGCGTCCTCGACCGAGAGCGGCTCGAACCCGTGGCTGCGGGCGAGGTCGTGATTCGGGCCGCCGGGCCGCTGCGCGACGACGACCCGCAGGCCGCTGTCCCGCAGGTTCTGGGCCTGGGCATGGCCCTGTGAGCCGTAGCCGATGATGGCGATGGTCTTGCCGTCGAGCGCCTTCAGGTCGGCATCGGAGTCGTAATAGACGGTGGCAGGCACGGAAGGGGCTCCAGGGAGAGGTGGATCGGGAGGGAAATCGGAAACGGACGGGAGGCGATCGGATGCTGGCGAACGGACGGTGGACGTGGAGACCCGCGGGGAGCCGTCACGATTCTGCCGGAGGATTCACGACGACGGTCGACGGAGGAGGCGACCCACCCGGGATCATGCCAGCGAATCGGCATCGACCGTGCCGGCCTGGACGCCTCCGGCGGCCTCGGTCAGTTCGCGCGGCGGCGGGCTTCCCCGCACCATGGCGATCCGGCCGGTGCGCACGAGTTCGAGGATGCCGTAGGGCCGCACGAGCTCGATGAAGCCCTCGAGCTTCTTTTCGGTGCCCGCGATCTCGACGATGACGCTGTCGGTGGCCACGTCGACGATCCGGCCGCGGAAGATCTCGGTGAGCTCCTTCACCTCGCTCCGGGCGGCCCCCACGGTGGCGGCGATCTTGATGAGCATCAGGTCGCGTTCCACGTAGTTTCGCGAACTGATGTCGTCCACGCGGACGACCGTCACGATCTTCTCGAGCTGGCGACGCACCTGATCGAGCACGCGGTCGTCGCCGCGGAGCACGAACGTCATGCGTGAGAAGCCGGGGTCCTCCGTCTCGCCGACGGCCAGGCTGTCGATGTTGTAGCCCCGGGAGGCGAGCATGCCCGACACGTGGGCGAGCACGCCGGGGACGTTCTGGACAGTGGCCGAAAGGACGTGACGCATGGGGGACTCTGCATCCGGGACGGACAGGATCCTGGGCGGTCACGATCCGGGGCGGTCGCGCCCACCCTGCGCGGGGAGGCCCTGAGGTCGTGCCGGGAGCGGCTCGTGAACGGAATCCCGCAGTGTAGTTTCGGCTGCCAAAGCGATTCAAGCCGCGAGGGCCATGGCCGCGGCCTGCGTTGACAGGCGACGAAAAATCCCCATAGTGTGCAGGGTTTCCGCGGCGCGTTTCCACCACCCCCCGAGCGTGTGCTTGTGTCCACAACCCTGGCCCAGGAACTGATCGAAGCGGGCGTCCACTACGGCCATCGTGCGAGCCGGTGGAACCCGAAGATGAAGCCCTACATCCACGGGCGCCGCAACCTCATCCACATCATCGACGTCCGTGAGACGATCCGGGGGCTCCTGCGGGCGCGGAAGTACCTCAAGCAGGTGGCGGCGACGAACAGCCTGATCCTGTTCGTCGGGACGAAGCGGCAGGGGGCCGATGCGATCGCACGCGAGGCCGCTCGGTGTGGCATGCCCTTCGTGAACGAGCGGTGGCTCGGGGGCACGCTCACCAATTTCCGCACCATTCGCAACAGGCTCGCGCGGCTCGAGGAACTCGAGGCGCTGCTGCCGTCCGCGTCGTTCGACACCTATTCGAAGAAGATGCAGTCGTCGCTCCGCCGAGAGCATCGCAAGATGCTGCGGAACCTCGGCGGCATCCGGCTCCTCTCGCGGCTGCCCGAGTGCCTGGTGGTGTTCGACCCGAAGAAGGAAAAGAACGCGATCAGCGAGGCCCGCAAGATGGGCATCACGACGGTGGCCCTGATCGACACCGACTGCGATCCCGACCTCGTCGACCTGCCGATCCCCGGCAATGACGACTCGATCCGCTCGATCGAACTCGTCGCCGCCCGGCTGGCCGACGCGATCCTGGAAGGCAAGGCTCAGGTGGCCGCGGCCAACCAGGTGGCCGCCGAGGGGAGCGACGCCGCCGAGGGACAGTCCTCCGGCAAGCCGAAGCCGAAGGCCCGGCCGATGGTCGCGAAGCGGTCCGTGCCGAAGCCGGCCACCTGACGCGGCGACGGGACCCGTCGCGTACGTCCGCGGCGGTCGCCGGCGGGCCTGCCGCCCGTCGTCGCCCCGCACCAACCGTCCACCATGCCCGCGGCGATCGCGGGGAGGCACCGGGAGAATCGAACATGGCTGAGATCACGGCGGCCGCCGTCATGGCGCTCCGCGAGAAGACCGGACTCCCGATGATGGAGTGCAAGAAGGCGCTCCAGGAGTGTGGCGGCGACACCGCGGCGGCGGTGGACTGGCTCCGCAAGCAGGGCATCAAGACCCAGTCGCTGCGGGCCGACCGCGAGACCTCCTGTGGCCGCCTCGCGGTCTACACCGACACGGCTCGCGGGGTCGGGGCGATCATCGAGCTGCGGTGCGAGAGCCCGCCGGTGGCGGGCAGCCAGGATTTCCGCGACCTGGCCCACGACATCGCGAAGACGCTCGCCCTCGGTCCGGGTGCGGCGACGCCGGAGGCGCTGCTCGCGCAGCGGAGCGAGGCCCACCCCGAGCGGACGCTCGCCGAGCTCAAGGACGACCTCTTCAACCGCATGCGCGAGGTGTTCGACCTGGCCCGCATCCATCGCATCGACGCGCCGTGCGGCGGCTACGCGCACCACGACGGGTCCAAGGCGTCGCTCGTCCAGATTTCCGGCGACACGGCCGGGGCGAAGGCGGCCGAGGTGGCGAAGGACGTGGCGATGCACGTCGTCGCGCTCGCGCCCCAGGCGATCACCAAGGAGGATCTCGATCCCGCGGTGGTCGCCAAGGAGCGGGAGATCCTCACCGAGGCCGCCCGCAAGGAGGGCAAGCCCGAGAACATCATCGCGAAGATGATCGAGGGGCGTTTGCGGAACTTCTTCGCGCAGTGCGTCCTCCTCGAGCAGCCCTTCGTGAAGGACGACAAGCAGACCGTCGGCCAGCTCGTGAAGTCCGCGGGCATCGGGATCACGCGCGTCGAGAACTGGAAGCTCGGCGGCTGACTGGTTTGGCGGCCGCCCGGGCGGCCGCGTACACTCCCGTCCGCGCCTGCCCGTCCAGCGAGCGAACCATGTCCGCCGGCCCGTTTCGTCGCGTGCTCCTCAAGCTCTCGGGAGAGAGTTTCGCACGGCAGGGCGAACGCGGCATCTCGATGGACGAGGTCGTGCACATCGCCCGGCAGACGGTCCAGGCGGTGTCGCGCGGGGTCGAGCTGGCCGTCGTGATCGGCGGCGGCAACATCCTCCGCGGCGGCTCGTTCACCGCGGGGAACACCGCGATCCAGGAGGCGACCGCCCACTACATGGGCATGCTCGCCACGGTGATCAACGGGCTCGCGCTTCAGGACGCGCTCGAGAGCCTCGGCGCCCAGACCCGCCTCATGACGGCCATCCGCATGGACGGCGTCGCCGAGCCCTACATCCGTCGTCGTGCCCGTCGGCACCTCGAGAAGGGGCGGATCGTGATCCTGGCCGCCGGCACCGGCAGTCCCTACGTGACCACCGACACGGCCGCCGCCCAGCGGGCGCTCGAACTCGGCGCCGACATCCTCATGAAGGCCACGCGGGTGGATGGCGTCTACTCGGACGATCCCGAGAAGAATCCCCACGCCATGCTCTATCGTGAGCTGACGTACCAGCAGGTGCGGGAGCAAAACCTGCGGGTGATGGATTCCACCGCGATCTCGCAGTGCATGGAGCACGGCATGCCGATCCTCGTGTTCAACTACCGCCGGGACGGCAACATCGAACGGGCCGTGGCGGGCGAACGCGTGGGCACGCTGCTCGGGGGTCGGACCGAGGGGGCGGTGGTCGGAGAGCGGGGCTGAGGCTCCGCGGGCGTGCCCGGCTGACGACGGGCGGCGCAACGAAAAAGGAGGGGTCGCACGATGCCGGTCGACGACATATTGCTCGACGCCGAAGAGCGCATGGAGAAGGCCGTGGACGTCTTCCGCCACGCCCTCACCGGCATCCGGACGGGCCGGGCCAATCCCGGGCTCGTGGACACGCTGCGGGTGGAGGTCTACGGGTCGCCGACGCCGATCAAGGCGCTGGCCAGCGTCGGCGCTCCGGAGCCGAACCAGATCGTCGTGCGGCCGTTCGATCCCGGCACCATCAAGGACATCGAGAAGGCGATCCACGCGAGCGACCTCGGCCTCAATCCGCAGAGCGACGGCCGTGTCATCCGCATCACGATCCCGGCCCTCTCGACCGACGTGCGACGGAAGATGTCGGCCCGCATCAAGGAACTCGCCGAGGAGGCGCGGGTGGCGATCCGCAACGTGCGCCGCGACGGCAACAAGGCGGCCGACGGCGAGCAGGCGGATGGGGCGCTCACGGAGGACGCCTGCAACGACTGCAAGGAGGAGGTGCAGGAACTCACGAAGAAGTACGAGGCCAGGGTGGGCGACCTCGCGCGGACGAAAGAGGCCGAGGTGATGGAGCAGTGAGTCGCGGGGGTTCGGCATGATCGACGTCGTCGACCTCGTGAAGCACTATCGGGCGAGCGACGGCGGCATCGTGCGGGCGGTGGACGGAGTGTCGCTGTCGGTCTCCCCCGGCGAGATGGTCGGCCTCCTCGGGGCGAACGGGGCCGGAAAGACGACGACGCTGCGGGTCCTGGCGACGCTCCTCAAGCCGACGTCGGGCAGCGCGAGGGTCGCCGGCCACGACGTCGCGACCGATCCCGTGGGTGTGCGTCGCGCGCTCGGGTATGTCTCGGCGACCACGGGGGTTCCCGACCGGCTCGCGCCGCGGGAGATCCTCGCGACCTACGGGAGCATGCACGGTTTCGACGGGTCCGCGCTCCGCGAGCGCATCGACGTGCTGCTCGACGTGCTCGGTCTCGGCGGGGTCGCCGATCGGCCCTGTGGGCGCCTGTCGAGCGGCCAGCGGCAGCGGGTGTCGCTCGGACGTGCGCTCGTGCACGATCCACCGGCCCTCGTGCTCGACGAGCCGACGAGCGCCCTCGACGTCGTCGGCTCACGCGACCTGATGGCGTTCCTCGAGCGCCTCCGGGCGGACGGGCGGGCGATCCTCGTCTCCACGCATCGGCTCCACGAGATCGAGCGACGCTGCGACCGCTTCGTGATCATCGACGCGGGGCGGATCGTGGCCGAGGGCACGCGCGAGCAACTCGGGGCCGGTCGCGAGGGCGGGCTGGAGGACGCCTTCTTCGCGGCGATCGGTCCGGGAGCGGTGCCGTGAACGACGTCCCCCCCGTGCCCGGCCGCTGGCAGGCCGTGCGGGCGATCGCGCGGCGCGACCTCCTCGAATTCGTGCGGGATCGACGCACGCTCTTCGTCACGCTGCTCATGCCGATGGCGATGTATCCGGTGCTCGCACTGTCGAGCCTCCTGAGCGTGCGTGCGTCGCTCGATGACCCCGGGGCGGCACGCCCTCCCTCCCGGCTCGTGCTCGCGGTGTCGGGCGCGGACGCGATCCCCCTCGTCGCGCGGGTGAGAGGCCTCTCCGACACCGTCGCCTCGCGGGCCGGATGGCCCGAGCAGCTGGAGATCGAGGCGGTGGCGTTCGACGCCGCCGACCGCATGCGGCGCGAGGGATCGCTCGATGCGTGGATCGAGGCCCCGCGTGGCACCGTCGCCGGCCTCGATGCTCTCGGGACGGTGTCGCTCGAGGTGCAGCTGCCCGATGTGGAGGAGGTCGGGAGTCGCGCCCGCGATCACGTGACGGCGGTGCTGCGCGGGCTCGCCGACGACGCGAGGCGTCGACGCGTGGGCGCGGCGGGTCTGCCGGAGAGCGTTCTCGAGCCGGTGGCCTTCACGTTCAGCGGTGGCACGGCGGCCCCCGGAGGCCTGTCGCTGCGCGGCGTGGTGCCGATCGCCGCCGGAGCCGTGCTCGTGCTGCTCGCGCTGCTGATGGCCACCGGGGCGTTCTATCCGGCCATCGACGCGATCGCCGGCGAGAAGGAACGCGGCACGATCGAGACGCTCCTCATGGCCCCCTGCAGCCCGGGCGACCTCGTGCTGGGCAAGTTTCTCGCCGTGCTCGCCGTCACGCTCGCCACGCTGGCGGCGAACGTGGTGTCGATCGGGCTCACGATGACCGTGCTGCTGCGCTTCATGCCGGCCCATGCGGCGCTCGGGCTCGATGCGGGAACCGTGGCCACCGCGGTGGCGGTCGCGCTGCCCGCGTTCGTCGGCCTGGCCGCGGTCGCGGCCGCCATGAGCCTCGCGGTCACCGCGGCGTCGAAGAGCGTCAAGGAGGCACAGAACACCCTGACGCCCGTGATCCTCCTCGTGAGCGGACTCGCGGGGGCGGCGCTCCTGCCCGGAGTCGGGAGCAGCCCGTGGGTCGCCGCCGTGCCGTTCACCGGGCAGGTCGCGGTGACGCGGTCGGTGCTCTTCGAGGCCGACGAATCGTCCCGGCGGCGGGTCGGCCGTGCGGACGAGGACGGTCGCGACGGCTCGGTGCCGCTCGTGCCGCTGGCGATCACCCTCGTCTCATCGGCGCTCGTCAGCTGGCTCCTGCTGCGGGCGACGGCGCTCGTGGTCACCGACGAGGAGATCCTGTTTCGTGGTCCGGACGCGGTGACCAGCGGCTGGTCGCGTCCGAGGCCTCGCGCACGGCCGACGGCGTGGCAGGGGTTCGGTGCCGCACTCGCCGGGTTCGCCGCGCTCTGGTACGTCCAGGGCATCGCGCCCGCGGACCTCGCGCGGGCGATCCTCGTCCAGCAGGCCGTTGCGATCCTGGTGCCGCTGGCGCTGCTCGCGTGGTGGCAGCGCGTCGATGCGACCACGACCTTCGCGCTGCGCTGGCCCGCGCCCGACGCGGCGCGGGGCCTCGTGGCCACGGGGGCGGCCGCACTGGCCGGCGGCGGGGC
>DNLZ01000311.1:8606-8792 GCA_003488325.1 Planctomycetaceae bacterium | reverse complement strand
GAGGATCGTGGGCGCAAGGTCGGGGAAACCCACGAAGTCGCTCACCGTGCGGCCGTCGGGCACGCGGGCTGGCCACATCATCGCCAGCGGCACGTGCACGCCCCAGTCGTAGACGTTCGCCTTCGCCCGCGGTAGCGACGTGCCGTTGTCGGCGGTGACGATGACGAGCGTGTTGGCCAGCTCGCC
>DNLZ01000311.1:7011-8209 GCA_003488325.1 Planctomycetaceae bacterium | reverse complement strand
GCTGCGTCGGACGCCGGGCGTGTCGGGCACGAAGCCGGGGAGCTTCACCGCGTCGAGGCCCACGGAGAGCTTCTGATGGTTGTCCGGCCCCCAGGGCCCGTGCGGCTCGAGGATGCCGGCCCAGAAATAGAACGGCGTGCCGGCCGGCTTCGCGTCGAGGAACTGCCGGAGGTTTTCGACGTAGTCGATGTTCGACATCCCCTCGGCGGCCGACTTGATGCGGGCGGAGTTCCAAGCCGTGCCGGCCGGATCGGCCCGCGTGCCCGTCGGCTCCTTGACGCCGGGCCCCCAGCCCTTGCCGGTGTAGCCCGCGTGGTAGCCGGCGTTGCCGAGAATGTCCGGCAGGGTGCGGAACTTCGTCGGCAGCCAGGCCTGGATGATGGCCCCCTGTTCGAGCTCCCAAAAATTCCGACCGGTGAGCAATGCCGCCCGTGCCGGCGCGCACGACGGCGCGGAGCAGTAACCGTGGGTGAAAAGTACGCCCGCCCTCGCCACGCGATCGAAGGCCGGCGTCTGCACGGAGCTGTTTCCATACGCGCTGCACTCCAGCCAGCTCTGGTCGTCGTTGATGACGACGAGGATGTTCGGCCGAGTCGGCACGTCGGCCGCCTGCACGACGGTCGGGAGCAGGAAAAGCGGCAAAAGCAGCAAGGCGTGCAGCAGAGCCTCGAGGCGGCTTCGAATCGTCATGGTTTGGTCTTTCATCTTTTTGTCAGTTTGCAGCGTCGCGGACTTCATTTGCTCCTTTCGGGCCGCTTTGCCCGCCCCGCCTGTTTGGCTTTCACGAAGTCGAGAACCTTGTCGCTGCTCACGCGGGTGTAGGGTGCGGGCATGGAGGCCACCCAGGTGTCGTGGGCTTTCTGGAGACGGTCGCGGATGTCGGTGTGTGCGGACGAAAGATCGTCGGCTTCACTGGGATCCCTGCTCAGGTCGAAGAGCTGCACCTCGGAGGACGCCACACTCCCTCGGACGAGCTTCCAGTTGCCATCGCGGATGGCCCACGGGGACTTGGCGACGGAGGGGCCGTAGACGAACCGCCATGCGAGAGAGCGCGCGGGAAATGGTGCTTCTCCACGCAACGCGGGCAGGAGGCTTTGGCCTTCCAGGAACGCCGGTATCGGGCGATCAGCCATGGCGAGCGCGGTGGGCAGCAGGTCGAGCGCGGACACGGGCAGGTCGACGGTCTGGCCAGGCGTGA
>DNLZ01000311.1:0-6677 GCA_003488325.1 Planctomycetaceae bacterium | reverse complement strand
TGCATGACGAAAGGCACGCGGATGCCGCCTTCAAAGGTGTCGCCCTTCCAGCCGTGGAGCGGGGTGTTCCTTGCGTATCCATCGTCGGGACCGCCGTTGTCGCTGAGGAAGGCGACGAGCGTGTTCCGCTCCACACCCGCCGCCTCGAGCGCGGCCAGCACGCGGCCGATGGTGCGATCCATGATGGAAACCATCGCGGCGTAGGTGCGGCGTTTGGGATCCTTGATGTGAGCGAACTTCGCGATCTCCTCGGCGGGAGCTTCATAGGGCGCGTGCGGGGCATTGAAGGCGAGGTAGAGAAAGAACGGCTTCGCATGGTTCTCGGCAATGAAGCGAACCGCCCGCTCACCGAAAGCATCCGTGAGATAGCCGCCCACGGGCACGGGCTTCCGGCCATCGAGGATCTGCGCGATGCTCTCTTGGCCGGCCCGCGGGAGATACCAGCTGCTCCCTCGCAAGAAACCGAAATACTCGTCGAACCCGCGATCCAGCGGATGCTGGCCCGGCTTCGTTCCCAGATGCCACTTGCCCACCATTCCGGTGCGGTAGCCTGCGGCACGCATGTGGTCGGCAAATGTGGTTCCCTCGCTGAGCCCGGCGATGTCGGTGACGTTGTTGTTCTCGCACCCGATGCGGTTCTGATCCACGCCCATCAAAAGCCCGGCACGCGACGGTGCACACTGCGGAGCCGTGACATAGCCAGCCGAGAACCGGATGCCATTCCGGGCCATGGAGTCGAGATGCGGCGTGGGGATGTCCTTGCAGCCGTTGAATCCGGCATCGGCATACCCCATGTCATCGGCGAGGATGACGATGATGTTGGGTTTCATCATCTCGGAGGTGCCGCCGTTCCGAGTTGCGCGGGCGGCATGTGGCGCCGCCTGCTTCTCCGGCGGTGCCAGCAAGGCCGTCACGACCTGGGCATAGACGCGGACCAGAAAATCGTTCGGATGGTTGACATGGTTGCCGCTGATGTCGCAGTAGCGCTTGGTCTTCAGGATGTGCTCGCTCACTGACCAGACGTCTGCCACGGCGACATGCTCCGACTCGAAGGTCTTCAACGCCGCGAGGTAGCCGTCCATCGGCGTGAGCGGCCGCCAGGCCTCGTTTTTTTGCATCGGGACCACGAGGATGAACTCAGTTTCTGGATTCTCCGCCCAGACCTGATCCATGATCGCCCCGATATTCGTGCGGTAGGTTTCCACCGGCATGGCGTTGCCGTCGTTCATGCCGAAGGCGATCACACAGAGGTCGGGCTTTTCAGGAGCCAGAAAGAACGGCGTTACCTTGGTTCCCCACGCCGAATTCGCGCCACCCGTGGAGGGATTCACGAAGGTGATCGGACTGGTGAAGGCCTGCCTCAGTCCGCGCACGAACAACTCCCCCCAACCCGGCACATAGGGCGGTTTGCCTCCACGACCGCTGGCGCTGGCACCAACCGAAATGCTGTCGCCCAAGAGCGCGATTTTCAGAGGTGAGCCAGTGGCCAGTTTTTCCTTCGTTCGCGAAAGCTTGCCCTCGCCGTTCGATGGCACCGGTCCGGTCCAGGGTGCCTCGTGATCGTATGAGACGGCGACCTGGTAAGGGTTGAACTGGCGCTCGCCCGCCAAGAGATAACCACCCTTGACCGATTCGACCGTCTCCGCCGAACCTACCTTCGAAGGGGGATAGAGCTGCTGTTCCGTGAGAAAGGGAATGGCGGATGTCTCAGTCAGCCGAATGGAGTTTCCTTCCACGACGTAATCGGCGCCCGCCTTGTAGGTTGTATTCAACGCATAGTCGCGGACGACCAGTTCGCCCTTCGGTGCGAAGAGCAGGCGGCCTTCTGCCGGGGCACCCTCGCTCGAGACGGGGATCAGGGTTTCATTGATCGCACGGCTGGAAGCCCAGATGGGCAGCAGCATTTCATCGAGGCTGTAGCGTGGGGTGGCTTCCGGGCTGGCGAGCAGCGTCACAGGCCGTGCTGGGTCGAGGAGGATCGTCGCACCCGGTGCCGGACCAGCCACCTGCCTCACGCGAAACGTGACCCGGCTCGTCGGCACGCCCCGGTTCAGGAAGTCGGTGACGCCGAGAAATGCCGTCGTGGGTGTCGCCTTGCCCAACGTCGTTGACGCGACGAGCGACTCTTCTCCGCCCGCAGCCGCGGCGAACAGCCGCAGTGATGGATACCCGTCGCCTGAGAGCTTCACGGGCAGGGCGATCGCTGCGTAGGCCGTGGTCTTGCCCTGAAGCCCTCCCAGATCGAATGACAACTCGCAGGCAAACGCATCGTGAGTTTCCCGCACGTTTTCCGGCGTGGCGGTGAACCGAAGAGCCTCCTCCTGCGCCCCGCAGGAGACGATGCCGAGAGGCAGGGCAAGAAGGAATGTGAGGATCACCTTCATCACGGAAGGAAGCCTGCAGAAAAACGACGGGCGGAGGCGCATGACGGAAGCCCTTTTTCAACGAAGCGACGTAGATGCGTTTGGTTGTCACTTCTTGGGAGCGTGCGGCCGTGCCTTCATCCACGCGAGGTTGAAGGTGTAATGATCCTTGCTCGTGATCAGGTGGATGAGCCCATCCCTTCCCTGGGCGAGGGCGAGGTAACCATTGATGTCGGCCGTGGTCCTGCCGTCGGCGGCGACGAGCCGGCGGTCGGGCCACGTCTTTCCCTCGTCGTAGCTGACGGCGGCGTAGAGGCCGATTCCTGTGTAGTCGCCCTCGGTCGACCGAAAGGGGAGTCCCTCTCGTGCCTTCGGCGGAGTGCGGGCCTGATCGGTGAACGAGCAGAGGAGGATTGGCCCCTCCGCGAGCCGCAGCATCGCGGGCCGCTGGGTGTTGCTCACGACGGGAAACGCGCTCGTCTGCCACTGCCAGGTCGCGCCGAGATCACTCGACGTGCTCATCGGCATCGTCAGTTCGAAGAGCTTCTGCGCGGGCTCCTCCGGCGAGAGCCGGCCGAAGGCAAGGAGCCGGCCATCGGCGAGCTCGACGATCGGCGCGTGGATGCCTGCGATGAAGGGGCCACTCCCACCGGGACGGATGTCGTCGACGCCGCGGCGGTCGCGGCCGGTGTCGCTCCAGGTAGCGCCGTCGTCTCGGCTGATCGCGAGCCCCGAGAAGTCGAAGGGGATCGCGATCAGCCCCGCCTTCGTGCGGATCGGATTCCCCGACGACTCGCCGTGCGACCGCATGGGGCGGGCCTTTGACCAGGTCGCGCCGTTGTCGGTGGACTGGCGGATGATCACGTCGCCATGCTGCCGGGCCTCGACGACGTGGTGGATCGTCGTCTGCCCGTCCCACCAGATCTTCGGCGCATGGTCGTTGACGTCTTGGGCGTCCCAAAAGGGAGACGCGGGATCCCATCCGTCTGCGCCGAACCGCAGGCGCGAAGCCGCGATCGACGTGGTGAGGTCCGTCTCGCCGATCGTCGAGAACCAGACGGCGAGCACGTCACCGTTGGGGCACACCGTGATCGCCGGGCTGTGGTTTTGGCTCACGAAGACGGGGCCGACCGCGCCGTCGGGAATCCGGACGAACGTCGTCGGGCCGGAAAAGAGGGGCATCGCCGGATCGATCGGCTGGAACTTGGGGACGGTCTGCCGCACGCTGGCGGCGTTCAGCGGCGGATCGGCGACAGGGAGGTGGTTTCCCGCAGGCAGTTCCCCCTGCACGACTCGGAACCCGATCCGCGGGCTCGGCGAGTTCGGTACCCACGATCCCCGGTTGGCCGACCGCAGGAACCGGACGAGCGAAGAGTGGAAGCCGCCGCGGAACACGCGGCAATCGCCGTCGGCGCGGCCGAGCGGATCGGTCTGATCCCCGCTCTCGTATGGCCCGTGCCAATCGAGGCACCACTCGGCCACGTTGCCGTGCATATCGTGCAGGCCCCAGGCATTGGGCGTCTTCTGTGCGACACGGAGCGCCCCGGTGCCGCTGGCCCGCGACTCCTCGGCCGGGTGATCGAGGCCGAGGATCTTTCCCTGCTCGAGTGGCTTTGCCGATGCCTTTTCGGAGCTGCGCCAGTCGTACTCCAGCGGCATGGGCCCCGGTGGAAAATAGACGCCGCGGTAGTTGTCGTCACCGAACCATTTCTGGTGTCTGTCCGGAAGCGTGTCACCCGTGTGAAAGAGCGTCGTCGTGCCGGCGCGGCAGGCGTATTCCCATTCGGCCTCGGTCGGCAGGCGGTAGGGTTTTCCTTCCTTCTCCGAGAGCCACTGGCAGAACGCCACCGCCCGCTCCCAGGTCACGCCGGTCACCGCATCGTCGTCCGCGGGTTTCGATCTGGGGTCATCACGCCCGAAGCCGGGCTCGAACTGCCGGTACTGGCCGACCGTCACCTCGGTCACGCCGATCGAGAACGGTCGCGTGATCGCGACGGCATGGGCGGGCTTCTCGTCGAAGTCGATCTGGTCCGTCGCCTTGTAAATCTCCCCAAACCGCTTCTGCCGCAGATAGTCCTCCAGAGGCGGTCCGTCCTGCCCCATCGTGAACGTGCCCGGCGCGATCGGCATGAGCTGCATGCCGAGCGAGTTCGTGACCGGCTCGGCGGCGGACAGTGTCGCCAGTGGCACGAGCAGCAGCGTCGCAAAGACTGCACGAATAGGCTTCATCGCATCGGTGCCGGGGGGGCATGCTGCCAAAGCGTGAGGAAAGGCGCCCGGGAGAAAAAGCGGTGCGATCGTTCGGATTTCTGCACCGCGGAGAGTATCGTGCGCACGTTGTGCCCGCACACGTGGAGCCTCGGCATGAAGGCGTATCTTCGACGAATGTCTGCACCCGGACAACTGCCACCATGCACGTGGCGACCTCGGTCTGGGCGAGCCTCGTTATGGCCATCTCGCGATCCTCGTTGCGCGACGGCCGTCCTGCAGCGTGTCGTTCTCGTTCTGCTCTTGATTCCCGGAGGCACGACCGAAACACGGGCAACCGGTGCGGAAGGTCCTGACGTCATCAGGATCATCACGCACAACGTGTGGTACGGATTCACGAAGCGGGGGGAGCCGCGGCATGCGGAATGGCTGCGGTGGATGGCGGCCCAGGCTCCGGACGTCGTGGCGCTCCAGGAACTCAACGGCTACACGCCGGACCGTCTCGCGGCCGACGCGCGGCACTGGGGGCACCCGCATTCGATCCTGCTCAAGGAGGACGGGTTTCCCACGGGGGTGACGTCACGGTATCCGATCACGGATGTGACCATTCTGCGGGAGGGGTTTCACCATGGCCTTTTGCGTTGCCGCATCGCGGGCCTGTGGTTCTACGTGGTCCACTTTCATCCTGCGAACTTCGAGCGGCGCGTCGCGGAGGCCGGGCTGCTCGAGGGGGATGTGCGGCAGCTGCCGGAGGAAAACCCTCGCATCGTGCTTGCGGGCGACTTCAACGGATTCTCACCGGCGGATCGCGGCTTCTACGACGCCGATCCCAGGCTCGTACCATTTTTTCGGATGCTCGATGGGCGGGATCGACACGCAAGGAACCTGAACGACGGACGACTGGACTATGGCGGCATCGAAGCGATCCTCGGACAGGGCTTCGTGGATCTCGTGGCCGCATCGAGGGGTCCGTCGGAGCCGTTCGTGGGCACGTTTCCCACGCCCCTCGTCGGGGACGAGGATCACGGCACCGATCGCCGACTGGACTTCATCTTCACCTCGCCGAACCTCGCAGGCTCCGTTCAATCGGTCGCCATCCTGCGGGACGCAGCGACGGCGAGGCTGTCCGACCACTATCCGGTGCGGGCCGTCCTGCGGCTGCGGGCGGAGGCGGCTGAGAGCGTGTTCGAGTCCGCTCCGGAGATGCTTTCCGAGACCGGAGCCGGCGAAGGGCCCGCCTGGCATCCGCGCCTCGGCCTGCTCACGAGCGGCGAGGGCAATATCAACCTCAGGGACCAGCAGGGGCGTGCGTCGGTCTACGTCCGCGACGCCGGGTCGAACGGCCTGCTCGTGGATCGCGAGCAACGCGTCGTGATCTGCGAGCCCGTCAGGCGGCGTGTGTCGCGCCGGTCGCTCGACGGCACCACCACGGTGCTGGCCGAGACATTCGAAGGCGGCCGATTCAACCAGCCGAATGATGTCGCGATCGACTCGCGGGGGCGGCTCTTCTTCACCGACCCTCGCTACGGGAGTCGTGACGGGATGGAACTGCTGGATGCGGCCGGCCGCCCGATCGAGGGTGTCTACCGGATCGACCCGGACGGCGCCGTGACGCGCATCATCGCGCACGAGGTGGACCGGCCGAACGGCATCGCGGTGTCGGCCGACGAGCGGCTGCTCTTCGTCGCAGACAACACGAACGACGTGCCCGGGGGAGCACGCCGGCTGTGGCGATTCAACCTCCAGGACGACGGCACCGTGGACCTCGCCACGCAGACGCTGATCCACGACTGGAAGACGACACGCGGGCCGGACGGCATGAAATTCGACGCGGAGGGGCGGCTCTACGTCGCGGCCGGGCTGAACCGGCCAAATCCCCCTGCGGAGACGGCTGACGAGCCGACGGCCGGGATCTACGTGTTCTCACGCGAGGGCCTGCTTCAGGAATTCGTGCGCATCCCGCGCGATGAGACGACCAATTGCGCCTTCGGGGGCACGGATGGACGCACGCTGTTCGTCACTGCCGGAGGCACGCTTTGGAGCCTCCGCACCAAGACGCCCGGCCGCGTGGCCGTGCCGTGGCGCGACTAGGGTGCATTCATGAGA
>DNLZ01000458.1:14695-15629 GCA_003488325.1 Planctomycetaceae bacterium | reverse complement strand
GCCGGCAGCCGGACGCCATGGGGCCGCCCTCGCAGCACGTCTCGAGGATCATGCCGCAGGCGCGGCAGACGAGCTTCGCCCGGATCTCGTGCGTGTCACCGCCACAGACAGGACAGGCGCTCGGGGGCATGGCGGAAGCGTACCAATGACGACGGCGGCTCCTCCAGTCGCAGCCGTGCGCTCATCCGACGAGCGCGACCACGAGCTCGTCGGACCGTGGACGCCCAGCACGAGGTGATTCCGCCGCCCGCACGACCATGGGCCGATCATGGCACACCGCCGATGGCCGGACAGCGTGAGACGCGTTGGAAATCCCGCCTGCGGCAGGGTAAAAACGGGTGGATGGGTGCGGGTGTCGTGCCGGCCCGCGGCGACGGCGACGTCCTCGATGCCGGTGAGCACCGATGATCACACCAACCGAAATCGAGCACCTGCTCTTCGTCGGCGGACTCTGGCTCGCGATCGCGCTGGTATGGGCCGTGTCGTGCGTCTGGATCGATTCCGACGCCGTGTCGGTGTTCGGCGGCCGCCAGGGGCGACGATGGTCCCTCGCCTGGCTCGCGGTCGGCGTGGGTTTGTTCCTCACCACGGCCTTCCTCGGATTCGCGACGCTGCCGCTCTTCATCGGCGTGGTGCCGTTCGGTCTCTCGACCTACGCCGTGCTTCGCGACAAGCGGGTGAAGCCCGAGGATCGCGTCTTCAGCAGGGCCTTCGTCTCGCGGGCGATCGTGGCCCTGGCCGAGAAGGCCGGCTGTGGTGACGAGGTCGAGCGCTGGCTCTCCAAGCGTCCGAAGGCCCAGGTGGTCGCCAAGGACAGCGTCCAGTTCGTGAAGAAGGACGGCTCCCTGGTCGGAGACACGTTCGACCGCGAGACGTCGAAGGCGCTGGCCTCGGCACGGGACATCTTCGGCAAGGCGATCCGGCTGCGGGCGAC
>DNLZ01000458.1:454-14298 GCA_003488325.1 Planctomycetaceae bacterium | reverse complement strand
GCGAGCGTCGAGGGTCAGGCGGCGCGGGCCCTCGTGTCGGCCGTGAAGGTGCTCGCCGACATGGACATCGCCGAGCGCCGCCGCCCCCAGGACGGCACGTTCGCGGTGCTCGCGGACGGCAAGAAGTTCGAGGTGCGGGCCGCCTCCGGCCCCACGAGCTTCGGCGAGAAGATGGCGCTGCGGCTGCTGGACGCCGGCGGTGAGCTCGTGAAGAGCGGGCTCAAGTCGCTCGGCATGTCGAAGGCACTCGTCACGCAGCTCGAGTCGGTCATCCACCAGCCGCACGGCATGCTCATCGTCTGCGGCCCCACCGGGTCGGGCAAGACGACGACGCTCTATGCCGCGCTCGGCGAGATCGACGTGCTCTCCCGCAATATCGTGACGATCGAGGACCCGATCGAATACCGCCTCGACAACATCTCGCAGACGGCGGTGAACAACCAGGCCGACCTGACCTTCGCGAAGATCCTGCGTTCCGTGCTGCGTCAGGACCCCGACGTGATCCTCGTCGGCGAGATTCGCGACCAGGAGACGGCCGAGATCGCGATGCAGGCGGCGCTGACCGGGCACTTCGTCTTCACGACGCTCCACGCCAACGACACCGCGACCACCGTGACACGACTGCTCGACATCGGCATCGAGGTGTCGCTCATCCAGTCGGCGGTCACGGCCGTGCTCGCCCAACGGCTCGTGCGGGTGCTCTGCCCGAAGTGCAAGGAGGCGTATCCTGCACCGGAGGATTTCCGCAAGAAGCTGGGCGTGCCACCCGACAAGGAACTGATGATCTACCGCGAGAAGGGCTGCGCGGCCTGCCTCAACACGGGCTTCCGCGGCCGCTCGGGCGTGCACGAGCTGCTGATCTTCAACGACGACATCAAGGAACTGCTCGTGGGGCACCCCTCCGTGCAGGCCATCCGTGCAGCCGGTCGGCGGCATGGCATGCGGACGCTGCAGGAGGGTGGGCTCGCGAAGGTGCTCCAGGGTGTGACGAGCCTGAGCGAAGTCGCCCGGATGACGAAATGAGCCGCGGAGCGTACGCGGCGGGGCTCGGCGGGTGACCGGGCGGGGTGACGGGTCGGTGCGGTGCTACGGCGAGTGATCGGGTTCGGAACGAGGGTGCCGATGATTCAGGCAGGAGTGATGCAGCCGGTCGGCGACCTGCTCGTCATCGCGTTGGCGTTGGGTCTCGCCGCGTTCGGGTACCGCCACGGCCTCTTCCTCGCGACGCTTTCGGGCCTGGCCGTGCTCGTATCGCTCGTCGTCGCGCTCGCGGTTTCCGGGGTGCTCGCGGAACTGGTCGTGTCGCTCGGCTGTCCCGAACCCTATGCCGTGGCGACGGTCTTCGGCCTGGTCTTCGGTGGCTGTCTCGTCGGCGCGCGCTTGCTCGTGGGCGCCACCGTGCCGGAAAACGCCGTACGACTCCCGCCGCTCTTCGATGCCGGCGGTGGCCTCCTCGTGGGGAGTGTCGCGGGGTTGGCGGCGGCGGGTGGCGGGCTCATCGGACTCTCGACGATCCCCCGGCCGGCCGATTACCACATCGATGGCAAGGCACTGCGGTTCGACTGTGGGCGGATGATGCTCGACATGTACGCCGCCTGCCTGGGAGCGGACGAGGCGCGACGCCAGGACCTCGTGCGGCAGTACCACGAGCATGCCTGGACGGGCATCGCGAGCGGTCCGATGGCGGGCGGGGCGTCGCCGACGGTGCCGGCAGGCCAGGCGCCGATCATCGTCACACCGGACGAGATCAGGCTTCCACCCGACCTGGCCGACGGTGGCACGCTGCACCAGGTGAGAACCATCCGGCAAGGCGACGCGATCACCTTCGCGCTCAGGCCGTCGGGCAACCAGGAGAACGAGTTCACGCTGCTCGCGATCGACGCCGCGACGGGCGACATCACGGTTCCGGACGTGGCGAAACTGCGTCAGGCTGGCGACACCCTCGAGATCACCCTCACCGCCACGGACGCCGCCGGCCTGTCGGACGAGAAGACGGTCACGATCCTGCTCGCGCCCTGACCGGCCATCCCGATCCGCGACGTCATCCGGGCGACGCAGCAGGGGATGAGGCGATCGCCGTTCATCGGCCGCGAGCCGACGCCCGCCGCTCGATCGCGCGTACCAGGGCCGCTCCCATGTCGGCCGGACTCTCGGCGATCTCGATGCCCGCATCGGCGAGCGCCGTGAGCTTCGCGGCCGCGGTGCCCTTCCCACCCGAGATGATGGCCCCGGCATGTCCCATCCGCTTCCCCGGCGGGGCCGTGCGGCCGGCGATGAACGCAGCCACGGGCTTCGTGACGTGCTGCCGGACGTAGTCGGCCGCCTCCTCCTCGGCGCTGCCGCCGATCTCGCCCATCATCAGGATCGCGTGCGTGTCGGGGTCGGCCTCGAAGAGCGCGAGAATGTCGATGAACGACGATCCGACGAGCGGATCGCCTCCGAGCCCCACACAGCTGCTCTGTCCACGGCCGAGCTGCGTCAGTTGCCAGACGGCCTCGTAGGTGAGCGTGCCCGAGCGACTCATGACGCCGACGTGCCCCGGCGCGTGGATGTAGCCGGGCATGATGCCGATCTTGCATTCCGCGGGCGTGATCACACCCGGGCAGTTGGGGCCGATGAGCCGTGAACCGGAATCCCGCACGACGGGCAGCACCCGCGCCATGTCGATCACCGGGATGCCCTCCGTGATCGCCACGACGAGCTCGATGCCGGCACCCACCGCCTCGAGGATCGCGTCGGCGGCGAAGGCCGGGGGCACGAAGATCATCGTGGCGTTCGCCCCGGTTGCGTCGCGGGCCTCGGCCACAGTGTTGAAGACCGGCAGTCCGGCGACCGTCTCCCCTCCCTTGCCCGGCGTCACGCCCCCCACCATGCGAGTGCCGTAGTCGAGGCAGCCCCGCGTGTGAAACTCCCCGACCTTGCCGGTGATGCCCTGGCAGATGACGCGCGTGTCGCGGTCGACGAGGATGCTCATGATTCGAGGCGCCGAGGGCGGAAATTCGGGAGCAGGCGGTGGGGAGGAAGGGTCATACGGCGGAACGTGCGGCGGCGACGACCTTTTTGGCCGCGTCGGTGAGCCCGTCGGCGGTGATGATCGCGGTGCCGCTTTCGGCGAGGATCCTCTTGCCCTCGGCCACCTCCGTCCCCTCCAGTCGCACTACGAGCGGCACGGTGAACCCGACCGTCTTCGAGGCCTCGACGAGGGCGGTCGCGATCGTCGTGCAGCGCATGATGCCGCCGAAGATGTTGACGAGGATCGCCTTCACGTTCGGGTCGGAGAGGATGATGCGGAAGGCCTCGGTCACCTGCCCCACGTCGGCACCGCCGCCCACGTCGAGGAAGTTGGCCGGCTCGCCGCCGTGCAGTTTCACGAGGTCCATGGTGCTCATCGCGAGGCCGGCGCCGTTGACGAGGCAGCCGATCGTGCCGTCGAGCTTGACGTACGAGAGGCCGGCGGCGGCCGCGCGGATCTCCGCCGGCTCCTCCTCCGCCTCGTCACGCAGCGACGCGATCTCCTTGTGGCGGAAGAGCGCGTTGTCGTCGAAGGTCATCTTCGCGTCGAGCGCGACGAGCGTCCCCTCGCCGGTGAGCACGAGCGGGTTGATCTCGAGGAGCGACGCGTCGAGATCGACGAAGGCGGCACAGAGCCGACGGAAGAACGACTCGGCATGCCGCCAGCTCGCCGTCGGCAGGTCGAGCTTCGACGCCAGCAGCCGCGCCTGCCAGCCGGCGAGGCCGCGGTCGGGGTCGAACGGTTCGGCGAGGATGAGGTCGGGCGTCCGCTCCGCCACCTCCTCGATGTTGACTCCGCCGGCCGTGCTCGCGATGAGCACCGGGGAGCCGACACGGCGATCGACGAGCACGGCGCAGTAGAGCTCGCGCTGGATCGCACAGCCGCTCTCCACGAACACCTGCCGCACGAGCTGGCCCGCCGGCCCGGTCTGGATCGTCACGAGCGTCCCGCCGAGCAGGGCGGCCGCGATGCGCCGTGCGTCATCGGCGCTGCGGGCGAGTTCGACGCCGCGCTGTTCCGTTCCCTTCACCTGACCCTTGCCACGTCCGCCGGCATGGATCTGGGCCTTGACGGCGCAGATCGGCGTGCCGAGCGCCGTGAAGGCGGCGGCGGCCTCGTCGGCCGTGCGCGCCACCCGTCCCGCGAGCACCGGCACTCCGGCGGACCGCAGCAGATCCTTCGCTTGGTATTCGTGAATCTTCATGAAGGACCCGGCGGTTGGCGGCAGGCGGCCGGGACGATGCCGGGCGTCGAGGGAGGGAGCCGACGCCGCAAATATCCCACGAATCCGTCCGGCCGCAAGCCGACCGCCCCCACGTCCTACTCCATCGTCGCGGGCAATCGCCGCTCCCGCTCCATGCGGCGGCGCCAGTAGGGCACCGTGCAGAGAAGGAGGCGGCCCGTGCCCTCGTAGCTGTAGGAGAGTCGCTGCCCCGAGAGCCAGTGGCTCCAGAGGGATCGTGCCGGGCGCCGCATCCGGAGCGTGATGCCCGCCGTGTGCGCCACGACGAACGGTCCGTCGGTCACGAGCCGGTCGTTCTCGAGCGTGATCTCCTCGACCGGGCCGTCCACCGCCAGCACCACCTGCCCGTCACCGACGAGCGCCGTCTTGTACCAGAGGAGTCCCTCGCCGGCCCACAGCGCGGTGAGCACGGGCTCCCTGTGGATTTTCAGCTGCACCTCGCCGTCGCTCGCCCAGAAGCAGTGGGTGTCGAGGATCCACCGGTCACCGTTGCTGATGGGGAACGAGTGGTAGCCGCCGAGCGTCGAGTCGAGGTACACCGTGCCCGTCCCGACGTAACGCGGTCGAAGGACCGATTCATTCGAGAAGAGCGACACCCACATGCCGCGCAGGGACGGCAGCGGCACATCCATCTTCACGCTCCCCACCATGTGGTTGAGCGCGCCCCGTTCGGTGCGGCAGTCGTCGTCGTCGAGGTCGACGCGAATCCACCGCATCCCCTCGCTCTGCTCCACCTCAAACGTCGCCATCGATCCTCACCTCGGGACCCTGCTCGATCCCGCCCTTCGTCCAGTCGCACTTCCAGCCCGGGAACGCCGACTGCGGGTAGGGGTCGGGCTCGATGGTGGCGGCGGACTCGTGAACGATGTCGAACTGCCGGTCGGGGCGGATGCGTCCGAGACGAAACCGCTTCACCGCGTGCTGCGTCTTCGGATCGATGCGGAACGGCCCGCCGGGCCCGGGCACCTCGATGCCGGCGGAGAGCGCCTGGCGCACGGCGGCGGTGTCGAGGGATCCGGCCCGCTCCACGGCCGCCTTCCACGCATGCACGAGGGTGGAGGCGGCCTCCATCGGGTCGCTCGTGACGCGGTCGTAGCCGAACTCGCGGCGGAAGCGGCCCACCCAGGCGCGGTTCGGGTCGGTGTCGACGCTCTGGAAGTAGCTCGATGCGGCGTAGTGTCCGGCGACCTCCCGGGGCGCGAGGTGCCGCAGCTCGTCCTCGCCGATGCTCGTGCTGATGACCGGCACCTTCTCCGGGTCGATTCCGGCGGCGGCGAATTCCTCGAAGAGCGCGACGTTGCTGTCGCCATTGACGGTGGACAGCACCGCGTCCGCGCGCGACGCGCCGATCATCTCGACAACGCCGCGAAACTGCCGGTGTCCGAGCGGGAAATACGCCTCGCCCACCGGCTCGATGCCACGGGCGGCCAGATGCTTCTTGACGACGAAGTTGGCCGTGCGCGGAAAGATGTAGTCGGAGCCGACGAGAAAGATCCGGCGCCGCGGGCCGCCCGCCGCCGAGAGCAGCCAGTCCACGGCCGGCAGGATCTGCTGGTTGGGCACGGAGCCGCCGTAGACGCAGTGGGACGCGGTCTCGTTGCCCTCGTACGGAACGGGATAGAAGAGCAGGCGGTCGAACTCGGTGCACACGGGAATGACCGCCTTGCGGCTCGTGCTCGTCCAGCAGCCAAAGAGGGCCGCGACGCCATCCTCCTCGCAGAGGTGCCGGGCCCTCTTCGGAAAGAGGTCCGCCGAACGCGATTTGGGGTCGGGGCAGCGAAACTCGAGGGGCCGCCCCAGCACGCCGCCGGAAGCGTTGATCTCCTCGATCGCGAGGATCTCGGCATCGCGCACCGACGTCTCGCTGATCGCGAGCGTGCCCGTCTGCGAGTGGAGCAGGCCGAGCATGATCGGCTGCGCACGGGCCGGGCGGCCGAGCGAGCAGCCCGTGAAGAGGGCCGGCGCGAGGGTGCGGGCCGCGGCCAGCGTGGCGGCTGCGCCGACCCCGAGGCTGCGACGACGGGTGACGCGCGATTGGCCCTCACGGGATCGGATGGCGGGCACTGCGGGCTTCATTCCTCGTTCATCCGCTGAAAGATCGATTCGAAGGCTTCCGGCGAGATGCTCACGTCGCCACGGAACGGCTGGTTCATGTCGAAGATGAGGAACATCATGAGCCCGAGGTAGGCCGCGAGGATGCCGCCAAGGACCAGCTGCGTGACGAACCGCATCTCGAAGAGCCAGCAGATCGCGAGCGTGAGGATCGCCCCGAGAAACATGACGTACCACATCGAAGTCGGCAGGCCGGACGTGACGGAGAAGAGCCGCGTCCGCCTCGCCTCGAGGAAGTGGTTGAACTGCCGCAGGGCCTCGGCATGGAGGATCTCTTCCGCGGGCGTGCCGGGCTGGAAGTCGAGCAGTTCCTCGTGGAAGGCGTCGACCCGGATCGTGCCCTCCTGCGGAATGATGCCACGCCGCTGGAGCGGCCACGCGTAGCGGATCACGAAGCGGGTGTAGTCACGGAGCAGCCAGCGGAGGTTCTGGCCGTAGGGATCGGGGTACCGCGAGACGTCCTCGTAGAGTGCCGACAGGGCCGCGGCCTCGCGGGTCACGCTCGCGCCGGCGTCGGAGACGTTCTGGTAGGCCGTCACGGCGATGAGGCCGAGCAGGAGACCGTAGAAGACGCCGAAGCACGAGAGGACGTACCCGATGATGTCGTTGGTGCCGGTGTTGTACTTGACGAACTGCCGGAGGATCGGCCGGAGGAAGACGCACCCGACCCAGTAGAAGCCGACGAACGACACCACGAAGAGCATCGCCAGGCGATGCGTGGGGATGTCGTAGAGCCAGAACCAGTCGTGGGGCAGGAGCGAGAGCGACGGGGCTTCCACGGCGATGCGAGCGGGGTGAGGCGGACCCGCGGACGCCCGCCGCGGCGGCGCGGATGGTAGCACCGCGTCGGGCCTACTGCACGTTCTCGCCCTCGAGGGCGTAGATCGCCAGGTGGTTCCCGTCGGGTCCCCGGAGTTCGGCCACCCGGAACGTGCCGGCCACGGCCACGGGGCGGATGGAGAAGTCGGCCGTGCGGCCCGGCTGCATGCGGACCACGATGCAGTCGTGGAGTGCCGCACCGGGGCCGAAGCAGCACTCCTGGTTGTCGCGGACGAGCACGAACTGCGTGAGGCCGGACTGCTGGAAGCTCGGGAGAATGTAGCCCCGGATGCGGACGCGGCGGCCGTCGAGACCGGTCACCCGGTCGGTCAGCACCTCACGCCGGAACGGGGCTCCCTTCGCCAGGTCGAGCTTGATGTCGTCGAACGTGATCTCGGCGGGACCGGCACCGGGGCTCGGCCTGGCAACGGACGGCGACGGTGCCGGGACGGGCGCGGATTCGTCCGTCGCGGTCGCGGCGGGTCGCGATGGCGGCGTCTCGGTGGGCCCGACCGACCCGCAGCCGACGAGGAGCGAGGCGGCCATCGGCAGGCACCACGCGAGGCCGCGCAGGGGCGCCGTCCCTTCCGTGCCGCGGCTGCTGGGTCGCGACGGCGCATCCATGGGTAGCTCCCCTCGCTCCGCGCGGGATCGGGACGTGAAGGGCGGGTGCCGACTCACCGGAGACTGGCGTCGTCGAGGTGGTAGAGCACGCCTCCATCGGCTGTCCCGGTCGGTTCGACACGAAATCGGCCGGCCAGTTTGCGGAGCCGGGGTGAGTAGTCGATGCCGCGCGGATCGCTCACGTTGACGAGCACCCGGTCGGTGATCTTGGGATTGCCGCCGAAGCAGCAGTCGCCCTGATCGCGCACGAGCAGGAACTGGGCGATGCCGCGTTGCTTCGTGCCCGGATACATGTAGCCCTTGATGAGCACGTCGCGGCCGTGGAACGGCACCGCCGACGCGGGAACCGCCGTGGCCGGTTCACCCGTGGCCGGCTGAAGCTGGGCGTAGCCGAGCCGCTCGTGGCCCGGTGGCAGCTCCGTGGCGTACACGACCGAGAGCCACGCAGTCGCGCCTGTGAAGCAGAGGAGCGAGACGACCCCCGCCCCGATCGCGAGCGCCCGTCCGGTCAGCGCGGTCGGGCGTTTCGCGATGTCGACGAGGGCCACGACCGCGAGGATGAGCCCCACGAGCGGGACGGCGAGCATCCACCAGTCGATGAAGGAGAGCGGTGCGAGGACGGCGAAGGCCATCGCCGCCACGGCCGTGCCGGAGAGCGCCCGATACTCCTCCGTCTCGGGCGAGGAGGCATCCTCGTGGACCGTGGCGGCAGTGTCGAACAGACCGGTGGCCATCGATGGATCCATGCCGAGGTGCGACCCGGAGCGACCGCACGCCACGGGCGCGGCTCCGACACGACGCACGATGATTCTACCGCGCTGCCGTGCCGGCGCTGCCGCCCGGTCGCAGGAAGAGCCTGGCGAGCACGGCGATGACGAGCACCGCCGCCGCCCACAACGCCCACTTCCATCCCGGCAGCGCCGTATCGCGATCGGAGGCCGCGGCGGGACGTGCGACAGGGGCCGCGGCGACCGTCTCGGCCTCGCCCTCCGCGATCACGGGGGGAATGCGGGCGGCCAATCCGCCACCGGTGGCGTCCGTCGCCGGTGGCGCGGTCGGTGGGGCTTCCGGCTCCACCGTCGTCCCCGCACCGGCTGCCCCCGCCGCGCCGGGTGTCGCGGAGGTGAGTCCCGCGAGGCCGGCGAGCGTCGCGGCACGGCGCACCGCCTCGGGATCGATCTTCTCCAGTTCCTTGACGGCCGCCGCCGCGGCCGGGAGCGGACAGGCCCGCAGGTAGTTCACGATCGGCTCGCGCACGAAGATGTTGTCGGCCGTCGCATCCTTGAAGATGCCGACGAGCCGGTCGACCACCGACCAGTCCTGCCACCGCGCGAGATCGGCCACGACGAGGTCCGCGAGCTTCGGCTCGTCGAGGAGCAGCCGCAGCGAGGCGAGCACCCGCTCCCGCGGGACGATGTCCGACTCCTCGCCCAGGAAGCGGAGTGCCATCACGGCCGCGTACGTCTCGGCGAACGGAATATCGGTCCCGGCCCGCTTGAGGAAGCGTCTGTCGACGAGGTCCAGCCCCTCGGGCCCGCGGAGCGTGACGTAGCAGGCGATGAGGGCATCGAGGCCGCTGCGAATCTCGGCCGCGTCCGGTCCGAGGGAATCGCCCTCCAGAATCCGGCCGATCCGCTCGCCATCCTCGGGTGTGCCACAGACGCCGAGCATCGTCGCGTAGAGCCGACGCCGATTCGCCTGCACCTTGGGATTTTCGATCCAGCCGAGGAGCCGGGCAGGGTCCATCCGGCTCTTCAGTTCCTTGACGTCGGCGTAGGGCGCCACGGCGAACTCGTCGTAGGCGTCGCGGGCGAGCGTGTCGTCCTCGTCTTCGAGGTGATCCTGAAAGAAGGCCAGCCGGTCGCCCCCCTTTTCCGGCAGGCCACCGAGCTTCCGGAGGTAGGCGACCGCCCGGTCGCTGACGAGGATCGGACTCGACCAGACGAGCTTCGGAGGCTCGACGGCCATGAGCAAAAACAGCGTCCCGACCGGCTTGTCCTCGAGCAGGATCGTCTCGAGCCGTCGGGCATCCGGGCCGAGGAGCCCGGCCGCCTCGACCGCGGCCGCCCCCTTGAGCACCTCGACGACCTCGAACTTCCCCTTGGGGAGCGGGCCGTCGGCTCGCGGCGAGAGCGAACCGGCAGGCGGGGGCTCGACGAGTCGCGCGATGACGGCCGCCTCGCTCTGCGCGATCTCCTGCGAGAAGGTCAGCGAGACGGCCGAGCAGAACGGGCATGCCCGCCCGATCGACCGGCCCGCGATGATGCCGAGGAGCGCGGCGAGGAGAATGACGCCCGGCGCGACGAGCGGCGACGGCCCCCGGAGATCGGTACGGTCACGATCGGCCACTCGGAATCGACGCCTCATGACCGCATTGTAAGGCCCGCGATGGTGCGGGCCGCAAGGCGGATCGCGGCTCGATCCGTACAGGCCCGAGTCGCCGTGTCGCCCGGCCGTCAACCCGGGCCCTGCAGCCAGCGGGCGACGTCCGTGCGATACGCCGCGATCGCCGGTAGGAGGGCCGCGCCGATCGCCAGGAGCACGAGGGCCGGCACGAGCAGCAATTCGGCCAGCGGAGCCCCCGAGAGCACGCCCACCGAGACGCCCGCGTTCGTCGTGATGAGCGGCCCGATCGCGGCGACCAGGAGGTGGCCGAGCACCCAGCCGGCGAGCCCTCCCGCAACCGCCAGAAGCACCGCCTCGATGAGGACCGTGGCCAGCACGTGGCTGCGACGGGCGCCGAGTGCCCGCATGATCGCCACGTCGCGGCTCCGCTCGAGCGAGGACCCCACCATGCTCACGAGGATGCCGATCGCCGACACGATGACGACGAGCGCCGTCACCAGGAGCAAGAGCAGCTCGAGCGGACGCACGAAGAGATCGAGCAGCTGCCGGATTTCGCGGACCGGCTCGGCAGCCTGCCCGTCGCGTCCCTCGTTGATCGCCTGCTTGAGGCCCATCGCCATGAGTTCCGCCGGCAGGCCGGGAATCGACGCGGTCGTGACGAGAACGGCGGTGACCTCACGCTGGGCGTCGGGCAGGGGCGCTGGCCGGCCGCCCGCACCCGCCGGCTGAGCCACCGCCGCCGGTGTCGTCGAATCGGACACGCCGTCCGTGGGCTTCGCGTGCCCCTCCTGGAGGAAGAAGCCTTCCATGTTCACGTACACGCCGCGGTCGACGGGCGTGTCGGTGCGGGCCAGGATGCCCGTGACGCGAAAGGGATCGTGCACCGCGCCGTCGTCGGCCCCGTGCGTGGGCGAGAACGTGTCGCCGACTGAGAGGCCGAGGCGTCGTGCCACCTCGTGGCCGAGCACGCCCCCGAAGAAGTCGTCGTCGCGGAAGTTGACGCCGGCCGCGAAGCGAAACGGACCCCCGTCGACGGTCGTCATCCGGTCGAAGTAGGCGGCGTTCGTGCCGATGACGCGGTAGCCGCGGAAGTAATCCCCCATGCAGATTGGGACGGCCGTCTGCACGCTGGCGGCATAGCGCCCGGCCATGCCGTCCGGCCGCTCCGCCGCCGGCAGGAACTCCCGGTAGAAGTCCCAGGAAATGTTCTCGATCGGCCGGCTGATGAGGTAGACGCTGTTGAGCACCAGCTGGAGCGGGCTCCCCTTGGCGCCGACGATCATGTTGTAGCCGAGGCCGCCCCCGCTCGCGAACGCCCGCTTCACGATGCTCGCCGTGATGAGCGTGGCGACGACGAGTGCCACGCCGAGCGCGAGCGAGAGTGACGTCAGGAGGCTCGTGAAGAGCCGCTGCCGGATGGTGCGCCAGGCGATGCCGAGGAGACTCATGGGGTGACGCTGCGGGAGACCGGAGGGGAACTGGCGGTACGCGTGGAGGCGCGGCGGCGGCTCGTCAGCGAGACGGCGTCCGGGCGGCGCGGTTGAAGTCCTCGAGACGGAGTCGGTGGGGAAACTGCCCTGCGACCTCGGGGGCGTGCGTCACCACGAGCAGGGCCACGCCGTGCGCGGTGCAGGTGGTGCGCAGGAGGTCGATCACCTGCTGCTGGTGGGCGGCGTCGACGCTCGCCGTCGGCTCGTCGGCGAGGACGATCCGGGGACGATTGGCGAGCGCCCGCGCGACGGCGACGCGCTGCTGCTGCCCCACGCTCAGTTCGGCGGGCTTGTGGTGCAGACGGTGGCCGAGCCCGACGGCCGAGAGCAGGTCGGTCGCCCTGGCCCGGTCGGTCCGTCCGGAGCCGAACGCCATGGCCACGAGGACGTTTTCGAGCGCGGTGAAGCCCGGCAGGAGGTTGAACTGCTGGAAGACGAGGCCGAGCCTGTCGGCCCGCACGCGGTCGCGGACCGGTTCCGGGAGCGACCCGATGTCGGTGCCGCAGATCACCACGCGACCGGAGTCGGCCCGCTGAATCCCCGAGATGACGTTGAGGAGCGTGGATTTGCCCGATCCGCTGTGTCCTTCGAGCGCGCAGTGCGCGCCGGCGTCGAGGCGAAACTCGGGAATGTCGAGGACGTCGACCCGCTCCTCCCCGCCGGGCATCGCGAACGACTTGCGGACGTCCACGAGTTCGATGACTGGCTGCTCCATCACGCCTCCGAGCACGCCTCCGCGCCGTCCCTCGTGTCGGCCCGGCAGTCTACCGCGTACGGCGGTTGAGGCGGCCTCGAGGCGCGGTATATTCCCGTCGCGCGCGGGCCGCTCGACCGGTTTTCCGCGTGGGCTCATGCTCCCCCCCGCGCGGCAGAACCCCTCCGCGTCAGCCCGTTCCCTCCAGTCCATCTTCAGGAGACCGCCCGTGTCCATCCGCGTCGGAATCAACGGCTTCGGCCGCATCGGCCGCCTCACCTACCGCGCGATCCACGAGAAGTTCGGTCTCGACGGCGACGTGCAGGTCGTGGCGATCAACGACCTCACCGATGCCAAGACCAACGCCCACCTGCTCGAGTTCGATTCCAACTACGGCCCCATGAAGGTGCCGGTCGGTTCCGACGGCAACGACCTCGTCGTGGACGGGCGGAAGATCAAGGTCTTCGCCGAGAGGGACCCCGGCACGATCCCCTGGGGCAGCCAGGACGTGCAGATCGTCGTGGAGAGCACCGGGTTCTTCACCGACGCGACGAAGGCCGTGGCCCACCGGCGCGACAGCGTGAAGAAGGTCGTCATCTCGGCGCCCGCCAAGAACGAGGACCTCACGATCGTGCTCGGCGTCAACAACGAGATGTACGACCCGAAGAAGCACCACGTCATCTCCAATGCATCCTGCACGACCAACGGCCTGGCGCCGGTGGCGAAGGTGTTGCACGAGACCTGGGGCATCGACCGCGGACTCTTGACCACGGTCCACGCCTACACCAACTCCCAGAAGACCGTCGACACGGCCGCGAAAGACCTTCGCGACGCGCGGGCCGCGGCGATGAACATCGTGCCCTCGAGCACCGGGGCTGCGAAGGCGGTCGGGCTCGTGATCCCGGCCCTGCAGGGCAAGTTCACCGGCATGGCGTTCCGCGTGCCCGTGCCGACGGTGAGCGTGGTGGACTTCACGGCGCTCCTGGCGAAGGACGCGTCGCCGTCCGACATCAACGCGGCGATGAAGAAGGCCGCCGAGGGCCCGCTCAAGGGCATCCTGCGCTACACCGACAAGGAGCTCGTGTCGACCGACCTCAAGGGCGATCCGCACAGCTCGATCTTCTCGGCCGTCGACACGATCGGCCTGGGCAACTTCGTGAAGGTCGTCAGCTGGTACGACAACGAGTGGGGCTATTCGAACCGCGTGGCGGACCTGCTCAACTTCCTCGAGGATCGCGGGCTGTAGGTTCTCTTGTGTCAGGGACTGGCTCCGTTTGCGCCATACGAGGTCCGCGCTTCCACCTCACGCCACCGCAAACGGTGCCTGTCCCTTTCGCGTAGGTCCCGTTCGCGTACCCGCAGGCTCCGGCTCCTCTGTGGCGTACGCCTCCAGGCGTGCGAACCAGAAGTGGTGGAGGAGTGGACGACTGGTTTGCGAAGGACGTTTGTGTGGCGGGTGCCCTGCTGGTGCACCGACCCGGATTCGCACGCTGGAAAGCGTGC
>DNLZ01000458.1:0-138 GCA_003488325.1 Planctomycetaceae bacterium | reverse complement strand
AAGCGTGCGCCACGAAGGCAGGTCCCGTTCGCGTGGCCCGCGTGACCCTGCCTGACGCGTCACCGCAAAGGTGCCTGTCGCGTCTGCGTTCGTGCGGGCTTACCGGGTCGCGATCGTCGCGTCGGCCTCGAGCGGGCC
>DNLZ01000509.1:8103-8749 GCA_003488325.1 Planctomycetaceae bacterium | reverse complement strand
CGCCAGGCAGGAAGAGCGGATGCCGCCAATCGGCGAGGGCCTCGAAGCGAAAACCGCCGGTATCGACCGCCATACTGTCGATCGATGGCCCCGCGACCGTCCGCGCCGCGAGCACGATCGGCGCGGCCTCGCCAAAACCGGCAACCGCCACGTGTGATGGCCGTGGGTGCCCGGGCACCTCGGTGTTTCTGAGGAAGGCGAGGATGGTGAGCACGTCCTGAGCACTGCGGGCGATCGCCGGATCGTTGTAGCCGAAGGTGTACCCGGCGAACTCGCGGGGATTCTTCACCGTGCGCTGCCGCGCCGTCTCGCTCCCGACGACCGCCAACTCCCGGGCATGGAACAGATCGGCTGCGACGACCGCCGTTCCCCCGGCGAGCAGTGCGCTGATCTCGCTGGGCATGCGGCTTGGCGCCGTGTCGCCCTGCTCGATCACGGCCCGCCGTCCGGACGAATCGAGCCAGACGACCACCTTCTCATTCCAGTTCGACGGATAGAGCCATTCGACGGGTACCTCCTCGCCGTACGTCGTGTTCACAAGCGTCCCTCGCATGCGCACCACGTCACCCACCCGCTCCTTGTCGGACAGGTTCCACGCCACGACCCCCGCCGACGTGAAGGATCGGCTGATGAGCGTCTCGAACGC
>DNLZ01000509.1:6430-7733 GCA_003488325.1 Planctomycetaceae bacterium | reverse complement strand
TGGCTTCGATGTTGCTGTCGAGATCGGCGAGCAGCTTCCGCTCGAAATCCGGGTCGGCCGCGGGCGGAGCCGGATGGGAGGCATCCCAGACCGAGAGCCGCTCCGGCGGCATCGGCTCGAAATCCCGCTCGATCACAGGTTCCTTGAGCCCGAGACGAAACTGCCGATTCAGGAATGTCTGGAAGGCGGAGCGGGTGACGGCGTTGTAGTTGTGCGGAAAGTGCTCACCGCGCAAAAGCGTGACGCGATCCTTCGCACCGAGGAGCGCGTAGAGCCGCTCGAGATCGGGGAACCCCTTCGTCGCCATCTCCCGCGTCCAGTCATCGGCGGTGTTCATGCCCTGGGGCTTGGGGGCGAAGAGGGCCGCGAACTCCACGTTGCCCGAGCCGATGCGGAGCAGCGACGCGTTTTCGCAGGTGCACCCTCCCTGCATCGCGGTGCTCACCATCACGACCGGATAGGAGAGGGCCAGGCGATCGTCCACGGCCGCCAGGAGCATCGTCTGCGTGCCGCCGCCGCTCGACCCGGTCATCGCGATGCGGGCCGGGTCGACCTCGGGAAGTGACAGGAGAAAATCGAGCGAACGGATCGAGTTCCAGGTCTGCAAGCCCATCACGCTCTGCAGACGGCTTTCGGCCTGCGGACTGAAGAGCCCCCAGCCCTCACGTCGGTTCATCTCCGGCCGCTGCTTGGCGAACCCGTGCACGAGTTCGCGCGAGAGCTGCCGCGAGTCCGAATCGCCGAGCATGTCCCACTGCCACACGACACAGCCCATCCTCGCCAGCTGCACGCACATCGACTGGTAGAGGCTCGATCCACCCCGTTCGAACCGCTCGGCCCCCGAGGCGATCTCCCGCCGGACCGTGTCGGGGGATTCCAGCGCGAGCCGCGCGTCCTTCCGGTGCCCGTGCGAGAAAAGAACGCCGGGCACCTTCCCCGACACAGCCCTCGGTCGGTAGAGGTTGCCGGTGACGAAGAAGCCGGGCAGGCTCTCGAAGTACACCTTGGAGATGCTGTAGCCGCCGCCGGGCGCATGCTCGTCGTCGATCTCGATGGTGCCGTGGATGACGGCATTCAGATCCGTCTTCGTGGGCGCCGGCCAAAGCCCCTGCGACACGAGCACGCGCCGTCGTACCTCGTCGGCCCTCGACTTCCAGGCGTCGACCGACTCCGGTGGATGAAAGGGAAAATAGCCATCCAGATCCTTGGGCGGCGAAAGCCTCGCGTCCTCGCCGCGGCACTCCCCTCCTGAGATCGCCACGGTCGCAAACAGGATGACACCCAGGCACGTGGCCGCTGCTCT
>DNLZ01000509.1:0-6007 GCA_003488325.1 Planctomycetaceae bacterium | reverse complement strand
AAACTCTCTGCCACGACGCTTCGTCAGAGTCCTGTGGTTCACGGGCTCGCCGTCCCGGCGGAAGCGTCCGGCGGCTTCGGCGACGCGGCGGATGCGGCGGCCGGTGCGGTGGCGGGCGATCGCGGCACGAGCACGAGGCAATCGAGCCCGACCATGTATGCCGGTCGAGCCTTGGGATTGGCTCCGGCGATTTCCACCGTCAACGTCGCCGTGCCGGGTTCGAGATCGTGCACGCCGAGCGATACCGGCAGGAGTGGAATGACCTGCGGGTCGTACAGATCGACGGGGCCCGTGGCCGCGGCATCCTGCCAGGTGAGCGTCACGCTCGCATAGTCCGGGGCCTTCGTCAGAATCGCGAAGACCTCGTGCGGCCCGCGCACCTTTACGGGAACCTCGAGGACCAGACGGTCCCCCGGCTTGGCACCGGTCCACCATGCCTGCGAGCTGCCGCTCCAGCGCCCCGCCGTGAAGCCCGCCATGCCCTGCGGTGCCAGCCGCCCGGTCGGCGGCGAACGTGGCACCAGGGTCTCCCCCTCCACCGCGCCGGCGATTCGACCCTCGCCGTTGAATGGGGGCGGGCCTTCTCCCGGCAACGGCACCTGCGTTGGATGCCGCAGATAGGCCACGAGATCGACGGCGGACTGTGCGTCGAGCTGCGCGAGCTGGTTTTCGGGCATGAGCGACTGCTCGGAGAGTTTGCGCGTCTCGATGTCGGCGACGGGCACGACGACGCGCTCCGTCGGAGCCTGGAGCGTCACCGCCTGTGGGCTTTCAGCCACGACGATGCCGCCGAGCACGCGTCCGTCATTCGTGACGATCTGCGTCATCTGGTAGTCACGGCCCACGAGCGCACTCGGGTCGATCAGGTTCGAGAGCAGGTAGCCAAGGTCGGCCCGATGAGAGCCGGTCAATTCGGGACCGATTTTCGCGCCCACCCCATGCAGCACGTGGCAGGTGCCGCAGGTCCTGGCATACACCTCGCGGCCGTGGGAGAGATCGGCGACGGCGAGCGCCTTGTCGTCGAGCCGTTTCCGCCACCGTTCGAATTCGGCCTTGCGGTCGGCCGGCGTGGCCCGCACCGTGCCCCAGACCTCGGCCAGTCGCGCGAGGACTCGGCCATCGGCCGACTCGGCGAGTCGCCCGACGGTAAACGCGGCAAGATCGTCGCGTGGCACGTCCTTGCGCTCGATCGCATCGAGCAGCGCAAGCGTCCACTCCGGGCGGGACGTGAGCGTGGCGATCGCGGCCTGCCGGCCAGCCTGCGGAAGCGCCTCGTACGTCGTGAGCACGGCGCCCGGCGTGCCATCGTGTGGCACCGCGGCGAGAGCCGACAGCATCGGGCCACGAAGGGTGTCCTCCGCCAGCAGACCGTGCAGCAGCGGCGGCAGCGCGGCGTCACGGGCGGCGACGAGCGACTCGAGCGCGGAAAGCCGGTCCTTCTCGGCAGCCGTCCGGTCCGCGACCACGGCTCGCAGGATGGGCAGGACCCGCGGGTCCCCGAACCGCGCCGCCACCTCGTCGGCCAGCCTGCGGACCTCGTTCGACTCGTCCGTCTTCAGCTTCTCATAACCATCCTTCCAGCTGGGAGGCATCCCGGCGCGCCCCCGTGCCGCGAGCGCCGTCGCGATCTCCCCGAGCATCCAGACGCGGTCGGCTGAAGAGGCGGCCGTGACGGCGGCCACGAGGGGCTCGTAAAAGCGTTCCTCGGCGGCAAGACGACGCACGACGAACCGTGAGACGGACGGCACGCGTCCTGCCGCCGCCAGGCCGAGGGCCCGCTGCGGATCGCTCTCGACCACGGGCTCCAGGGCATACCAATAGAGAAGCGGGAGATTGTGATCTTCGGCGTCCTCGGCATGGCCGATGAGTCGCGGAAGCCATGCCCACCGCTCCTGCGGCGGCATTCTGCCGACCGCCGACGCGATGAAGCGCCGCACGACCGGCGAGGGATCGCTCTCGGCGAGCGCGAGGATGCGATCCCGCACGCTCTCGGGAAGGACCGCATCACCCGTCGGCGACAGCGGCTCGCAGGCCAGCTGCACGCCCCAGCCCCGGACATGCGGATCGGCATCCGACAGGAGCGCATGCTGATCGGCTTCGCTCAGGACGCCAGCCGCATGCATGGCCCACGCCACCCGCAGGCGCTTCGCGCCGGAAGCGGCCGTCCCGAGCCGCGCGGCCAACCGTCCGGGAGTGGTCGTATCCAGTCGCCCGGCCGCTGCCCGCTCCTGGAGGAGGCGTCGCGCGTGCCGCACGAACCAGTCATTGTCATGGTCGAGCAGGTCGACGAGCGCGGCGTCGTCGAGTACCGCGACGTTCGCGGGCCCCTCGATGCGCCGGCTGCCCGCGCCGACTGCGGCGACCTTGAAGATCCTGCCCGTGTCGCGGTCGTGAGCCTCCACTTCACGGCGGTGGCACTGGTTGCGATCGTACCAGTCGATCACCACGACCTGGCCGTCGGGGCCGTACTGGAGCGCGACGAACTGTGAACTGGTGTCGTTGGCGAAGAGGAAGTCGGGGTCGCCGTCCCCCTCGTAACCGGACGCCGAGGCCTCGAGCCGATCGACGTTGAGCCGGGCGCCGTGGATGTTGTTCATGAACAGGCGGCCCCGGTAGCGCTCGGGCCACGCGCCGCCGAGGTAGATCATCGCCCCGGAATGGGCATGGCCGCCGCCGATGAGGTCGCTCTTCTCACGGTCGGCATTGTTCCACTGCCCCCCGGTCCAGTGCCGATGCCGTGCGATCGTCTTGATGTCGTCGAACGTCCAGGGATTGAAGTGCTGCCCGGCCTGCCGCTGGTACCGTGCATTCTGGATGACGTGGTAGAGGTGGGGAATGACGCAGGCGGTCTCGAACGCATCGCCGACGTCGTTGAAATCGACGCCCCAAGGATTGCTCGTGCCCTCGGCGAAGCGTTCGAAGGTGCGGCGGACGGGATGGTAGCGCCAGATGCCGGCGTTGAGCTTCACCCGCTCGGCGTCGGTCGCCCCGGGAGGACCGACGGCCGAGTGCGTGAACACGCCGTGGCATCCGTAGAGCCAGCCGTCGGGGCCCCAGATGAACGCGTTGAGCGTCTCGTGCGTGTCCTGGTAGCCCCAGCCGTCGAGCAGCACCTCCGGCTCCCCGTCGGGACGATCGTCGGCATCTCGGTCGG
The DNA here is from genome assembly GCA_003488325.1 of Planctomycetaceae bacterium. Taxonomy (GTDB): domain Bacteria; phylum Planctomycetota; class Planctomycetia; order Pirellulales; family UBA1268; genus QWPN01. Next base: position 2,853 of record DNLZ01000509.1, on the reverse strand, counting down.
GGTAGAAGAGCAGGTACGGCGCCGCACCCACCCACACGCCGCCGAAACCGACTTCGAGGCCGCTGACGAGATTGAGCCCCTCGACGAACACCTTGCGAGAGTCGAAGACGTCATCGCCGTCGGTGTCCTCGAAGATCAGGATGCGATCGCGCGCCTCGGCATCGGCCACGCGGACCGGATACGAATACGCCTCCGCCACCCAGAGCCGGCCGCGATCATCGAAGGCCATCGCGATCGGCTGACGCACGTCGGGCTCGCTGGCCATGAGCTTGACGGTGAAGCCCGGGGGCACCGTCATGTGCGCCGCCGCCTCCGCGGCCGGCAGTCCCTCGACCATCGCTCGCCGCGGCCGCGGCGAGGCATCCTCGTAGGCCTCCCGCGAGACGGCCTGACGGGATTGGACGTGCACGAAGCTCCCCCGCTTGTTCCCCACGACGATGTCGGGCAGGCCGTCACCCGACACATCCGTCGCCTTCACCTCCACGCCCACGCCCGAGTCATCGTGCACCAGATGCGGCACGAACTCGGCCGTGGTCGTTCCGGTCGTGGGATCGGTGCGTCGCGAGCAGCGAAACCAGTAGACCACCGCCGGCGCATCGGGCTCCGGATCCCCCTTCGGCCCGTGCGCCCAGTAACGCTTGCCGGTGACGATGTCATCGATTCCGTCACCGTCGATATCCGCGACGTCGATGGCATGGATCTGTGAGAACGCCACGCGATAGGGGCTGTCGGACGGCTTCTCGCCGATGATGAGCCTGCGCTCGAAGGTCCGCTCGCCACCCTCGCCGATCCCGGCCCGGTACCAGGCCAGCCCCCAGCCATGGGCCGCGAGGCTCGTGATCACGTCGCCGAGGCCGTCGCCATCGACGTCCCGAACGAACATCTGCGCGCCGCCGGGGCCTGCGAACGCAACCGGATGCCTCTCCCACAGAGGATCATTCGCGAGCGACTCAGGCTGCCGCCACCAGCCGCCTTTCTCGAGAAGATCCGCCCGGCCGTCGCCGTCGACATCCCCGACGCCCAGACCGTGGGTGAACTTCGACACGCCGATATCGGGCGTGATCCGGTGGAATGTCCAGCGCTGCTCGGGCGCGTCCTCCGGAATGGACGCATACCCGAACGACCCGCCCACCGAGCAGACGATCTCCGGCCTCCCATCGCCGGTGAGGTCGACGAATGCCGGCGACTCGTTGTCCACGGAGTCGAGCGCGACGTGTCGCTGCCAGTGGCCGCCAGCGGCCGGGTCGCCGGGATTCTCGAGCCAGCTGGCCTCGCGGCCCGGAAAGCCCAGGAGCACGACGTCATTCCAGCCATCCCGGTCGACATCGTGGACGAACTGAAAGAAGACGTCCGAGTACCCGTGCGGATCGACCGGCTTGGGCTCCGCGAGCTCGTGGCGCTGCGTGAAGTGCGGCCCGCGATACCAGTAGGGTCCGGACACGACGTCGGGGTGGCCGTCGCGGTCGAGATCGCCCCCTGCCGCCCCTTCGGAGAAGAAACGGCGGTCGAGCTGATGCGTCTCGAAATGGACGAGGTTCCAAGCGTGCGCCGGCTCGTCGGCGAAAGCCGGTTTTCTGGCGTCCCCGGCGAGCAGGAGCCCCGTTCCCACGAGACTCCACGTGGCCATCCACAGGGTCCCCGCTCGCGCTCTTCCGGCCATCGCTTCACCCCAACGTGAGGACGCCTGCTGGGCAGACTGCGGACCAACGCTGCCGGTACAGGATACGGCGACCGCCGACCATCGAAAACGTGGCCGTTGCGACCGGCCGGCCGGCACTCCAAAGAGCCCGTCGCGGGGGCCTTGCACGGGCCGTGCCAGGCGCTTCAGACGACGCCCGGCAGGCGTTCGGCCGAGTCGCCGAAATGCTCGAGCTCGAGTCCGCCCCAGTCCATGAGGTGGAGGAACAGGCTGCACATCTTCCGATTCGGCGCCTCGAGGTAGTCGAGCGACCGGCCCCCCTTGAGCCTGCCGCCGGCGCCGCCGAGGAGCAGGATCGGCAGCTGCTTCGCATCGTGGTTGCCGTGCAGCATGCTCGAGCAGTGCATGATCGCGGTGTTGTCGAGGAGCGTCCGCTCGCCTTCCTGCACCGCCGACATCCGCTCGCAGAGGTAGGCGAGCTGTGCCATGAAAAACTGATTGAGCGTCACGAGCGACTGCGGCTGCGTGTGCGCCAGATAATGGTGGTGGTCACGGATGCCCAGGTGGGCGTGGACGATGTTCGAGGCGTCGTTGCAGTACTTCATCGTCGCGATCCGCGTGGAGTCGGTGCGGAACGCGAGCAGCAGAACGTCGTTCATGAGCCGCCAGTACTCCGGCAGCTCAGGCGGGATGCCGTCGGCCGGCCGCTCACGATCGGGTGCGGCGAGCGTCGGCTTCCAGCCCCCCTCCACCTGCTCCTTGCCGGCCCGCTTGATGCGGCCCTCGATCTCGTGGACGCTGCCGAGATACTCCTCGAAGCGCTGTCGATCGGAGGCCGAGAGCCGCCGCTTGAGCGACGCGGCGTCCTCGAGCACGGCATCGACCACGCGACGATCCTCGCGGCCCCGATCGGTCCGGAAGAGCTGGTCGAAGGCGAGCGCGGGACGGGTTTCCGTCCAGGTCGGCGACACCGGCGAACTCCACGAGATGTGCGAGCCGTAGAGCAAGGGCAGGCCATCCTGGAGGCCCGGCGTCGCGTCCTCGCAGCCGAGGACGAGTGACGGGATGCGGGTGCGATCGCCGACGCGCTGCGCCATCACCTGGTCGAAGCTCACGCCCGTCCGCACCTCCTTGGTCGCCAGGGGCGCCCCGCTGAGCATGTTGCCCGTCTGCATGCAGTGGATCGCGCTCTTGTTGGCGTTTTCGTTCCACAG
>DNLZ01000474.1:6178-6901 GCA_003488325.1 Planctomycetaceae bacterium | reverse complement strand
GTGCTCCACGCACGCGGGATGCGGGCTACGTCTTGCGAACCACACCCACGAGCACGCCGAGCACCCGCGCGTTGCGTACGTAGATCGGCTTCATGGCCGCGTTGGCCGGCTGCAGGCGGATGCGGTCCCGCTCCGGAAACCATTGCTTGAGGGTCGCCTCGCCCTCTTCTGTCTGCGCGACGACGATGTCGCCGGAATGCGCCGTGTGCTTCTTCTGGATGATGACCCAGTCGCCATCGGCGATCTGGGCGTCGATCATCGAATCGCCCATCACCTTCAGCACGAAATGATTGTCCCGATTGAAGAGGCTCTCGAAGTCGATCCGTTCGCTCTGCTCCTCGGCCGGTCGCAGCGTGCCGGCCGCGACCCAACCTGCCAAGGGCAGGCCCCTGAGATGTGCCGGCTCGTTGACCAGCTCGATCGCCCGGGACATGTTCTTGCCACGCGTGATGAGCCCCTTGCGCTCGAGGGCCTTGAGGTGGCACACGACGCCGTTGGGGGAGCGGATCTTGAATGCCTGCCCGATTTCCCGCACCGTGGGGCCGAATCCACGCGAATGAATCTTGTCGCGGATGAAGGCATAGATCTCGAGTTGCCGTTCGGTGGGGGCGTCGTCGGTGTCCGCCCCGTCGTCGGTGTTGCAGACGAGCCCGAACGGATCGCCACTCAGGGCTGCGACGGCCGCCGCGCGCCGCGCCCTGCTCGGTGCCGAGTCACGACGCG
>DNLZ01000474.1:0-5797 GCA_003488325.1 Planctomycetaceae bacterium | reverse complement strand
CTGGGAGAGGGCTTTGGCGAAGGGCCTGGATTTGGTCTTGGGCATGATCGCTGCGGCACTGCCGCGTCCCGTGGAAGAGGATGAAGGTGGAAGAAGGACGGGGTGGCGTCGGATGGACGTCGGTATCTTACTATACGGCCGTTCATTTTCAAGAGGGCTCGGTGGAGGTTCGTGGACCCCGGCCGTCACCCCGGGCAAGCCTCGCCTGTGGTTCTCGCTCGTCGCGAACCGCCGGTAGGATGAGTCGATCGGCTCCCCATACGGGTAACGGGCCGACGACCCCACGGATGCGGAGGCGACCCCATGACGGCGCACGGCGGCGGACGGCGGATGCACGGCCGATTGTCTCGGATCACCGGGGCGATCGGCACCTTGGCGATGCTCCTCACCGGTGTGGCCTGGGAGGCCTTGGCGGAGCCCGCGGCCCCGGCGGCGGGCGAGAAGCCGACGGCCAAGCCGGAGCGACCGGCCGATCAGGCGACGAAGGCGGCTGCCACGACGATAGCGCACCTGCGACTGGCCGGCGGGCTGGCTGAGGGGACGTCCCAGGGGGGCCTGCTCGGAGACGTCTCGCCCCGGCTGGGCCAGTTCATCGAGCGGTTGGACAAGACTGCGGCGGACACGCGCGTCCGCGGGGTGCTGCTTGTGATCGAGTCGCCCGATCTCGGCCGCGCTCGGGTGGACGAGATCCGCGCCGCCATCGGCCGAGTGCGTGCGACCGGGAAGCCGGTGGCGGCCTGCCTCGTGGGTGGCTCGCCGCTCCACTACGGAGTCGCCACGGCCTGCGATACGGTGACGCTCGTTCCCGCCGCGACGCTGGAGATCACCGGCGTTCGGGCGGAGGTGATGTTCTTCAAGGGGCTGCTCGACCGCCTGGGAGTCGCAGCCGAGATTCTGCAGGTGGGCGCGTTCAAGGGGGCTGGCGAGCCGCTGACACGCAGCGAGATGAGTCCCGAACTCCGCGGGCAGTACGAGGCGTTCGTGGGCGACCTCTACGATCAGTTCGTCGGGCGGATCGCCGCCGATCGGAAGCTGCCCGAGGAACGGGTGCGCGAGCTCGTGGATATCGGCGTCTTCACCCCGGAGGCGGCGCGCGAGGCGGGGCTCGTCGATGCCGTCGGCTACGAGGACGAGGCGGTCGCGGCGCTGGTCGCGCGGGTCGGCGGCGAGCCGCGGGTGGCCCGTGACTACGGCCGGCGGAACGTCGACAAGGATTTTTCCGGGCTGACCGGCCTGGTGAAACTCATGGAGGCCGTGTCCGGAGGCGGTGCGAAGGCCGCACGTGGCAAGGGCCGCACGGTCGCGATCGTCCACATCGTCGGGGAAATCAGCGAGGGTCGCTCGTCCGACGAGCTTCTCGCCATGCCGGGGGCGGGGGCCGACACGATCGTGGAGGCGATTCGCACGGCGGCGGAGGACGAGACCGTGGCGGCGATCGTGCTGCGCATCGATTCGCCCGGAGGGTCCGCACTGGCCAGCGACCTGATCTGGCGCGAGGCCCAGCGGACGAAGAAGCCCGTCGTCGCGAGCCTGTCGGACACGGCGGCGAGTGGTGGCTACTACGTGGCCGTCGGGGCCGATCGCATCGTCGCCTCACCCGGGACGCTCACGGGCTCCATCGGCGTCGTGGGAGGCAAGATCGCCGTCGGGGGCGCGCTGGAGAAGGTCGGCGTGCGCACCGACGTCGTCAGCCGCGGTCGCAACGCGGGATGGCTGTCGCCGCAGCATCCCTTCACGGCCGGGGAGCGCGAGGCCTTCATGGGCACGATGCAGGACATCTACCGGCTCTTCACGTCGAAGGTGGCGGCCGGCCGCGGCCTCGAGGTCGAGACGGTGAAGGGCCTCGCCGAGGGCCGCGTCTTCACCGGGCGCATGGCGCTCGAGGCGAAGCTCGTCGACCGCCTCGGCACGCTCGACGACGCGATCGACGAGGCGCGTCGGCTCGCGCAGGTCCCGGCCGACGAGAAGCTCGAGCGAATGCTGCTGCCTGAGCCGCGTGGGCTGTTCGACGAGCTCTTCGGAGCGGCCGATGCGGCACGACGTGATCCCGTCGTGGGCCTGCTCCTGTCGCGGGCCGCGGGTGTGCCGGCGCTCGAGGAGGCCGTGCGCGGTGCCCGGGGACTGAGGCAGGTGCTCTCGGGCCGGCCACAACTGCTGCCGCCGCTGCGGCTCACCCTGCACTGAGGAGACTTGCGATGCGCAGCGGTTCAGGACGCGGCCGAGACGGCGGAAGCCGCACCCTGTGGCGGCTCGCCGCGGCGGCGGCCGTGATGCTGCTCTACGTGGTCCCGGGGGTCGTGGCACGAGGCCGGGAGGCCGCCGAGATCCGGGCCGTGTCCGGCTTCGTGGGTGGATTCGCCGTGCATGTGGGATGTGGCGACGGGGATCTTCTCGCGGAGCTCGTCCGCGATGCGCCTCGCGTGGACGGCATCGCCGGGGGTGAACGCGTCGCCGCGGTGCAGGTCCACGGTCTCGACACCTCCGCCGCCGCGGTGGCCGCCGCACGCTCGCGGCTCGTCTCGGCGGGCCTGAACGGGCCGGCGAGTGCCGACCTCTTCGACGGCGTGCACCTGCCGTACGTCGACGGACTCGTGAACCTGCTCGTCGTGGAGGCGGCGCACGCGGACCGGATCGCGGCGGAGGAGATCGACCGCGTGCTCTGTCCACGGGGTGTCGCGCTCGTGCGGGGCGCCGAAGGCTGGACGAGGCGGGTGAAGCCGTGGCCCGTCGAGATGGACGAGTGGACGCACTACTTCCACGACGCGTCCGGCAATCCCGTCGCGCACGACACGCTCGTCGGTCCGCCACGTTCGCTCCAGTGGGTCGGCAGCCCACGGTGGTCGCGGCACCACGACCGAATGGCGAGCCTGACATCGATGGTGTCGGCCAACGGCCGCCTCTACATGATCCAGGACGAGGGCTCGCGGACGGCGATCGAGCTGCCGGCGAAGTGGCGGCTGCTCGCCCGTGACGCCTTCAACGGGACGCCCCTCTGGAGCGTGCCGATTCCCGTGTGGCACGACCACATGTGGCCGCTCAAGAGCGGCCCGACGCAGCTCACCCGCCGCCTCGTGGCGCTCGGCGACGACGTGTTCGCGACGCTCGGCCTCCACGCGCCACTCGTGCGCCTCGACGGCCGCACCGGCCGCGTCGTCCGTGAGTACGCGGACACCGTGACCACCGAGGAGATCATCCTCGACGGGGGAGTGCTCGTGCTCTTGGTCAATCGCGGCCCGTCGGAGCTCGACACGTTCAGGCCGGCGGCCTCGGTCGGCGATCAGGGGCGCGTGGAGCGGGAGTTCCTCTGGAACGAGCAGCCGCGTGAGGTCCGCGCGATCGAGCCGGAGAGCGGCCGCGTGCTCTGGACACGCACCGGTCCGGTCGTGCCGTTGACGCTGTGCGCGAACGCGGGCGGCGTCGCCTGGCATGACGGGGAGCGGATCGTGTGCGTCGAACGGTCGAGCGGGGAGGAGCGGTGGGCGAGCGCGCCGGCTCCGCGACGGCAGGCGATCCCGTTCAACTTCGGGCCGCGGCTCGTCATGCAGGGCGAGGTGGTGCTCTACGCCGGCGGCGAGGGCAGGATGCGCGGCTACGCGACGGCCGACGGCCGGCAGCTCTGGGAATCGGAGCACGCCCCGTCGGGCTACCAGTCGCCCCAGGATCTCATGGTGAGCAACGGCCTCGTCTGGGTCGCGCCCACGACGAGCGGCGGCGACAGCGGCATCTACAAGGGTCGGGACATCCTCACGGGCGAGGTGAAGGTGGAGTTTCCGCCCGACGTCGACACGTACTGGTTTCACCACCGCTGCTCGATCGCGAAGGGCACCGACCGGTTTCTCATTCCGTCGCGCACCGGGATCGAGTTCGTCGACACCGAGAAGCGGACGTGGGACACCAACCACTGGGTGCGTGGCGGCTGTCTCTACGGGGTGCTTCCCTGCAACGGGCTGCTCTACGCCCCGCCGCACGACTGCGCCTGTTATCCGGAAACGAAGCTCAGCGGGTTCAATGCGCTCGCCGCGCAGCGCGCGGCACCGGCACCGCGCCCCGCCGACGACGCCCGGCTGACCCGCGGCCCCGCGTTCGACGGCCCCTTCGAGGCGGCCCCGCAGACCCCGTCCGACTGGCCGACCTATCGCCATGACGCCGCCCGCAGCGGCGCGAGCCCCGATCCGCTGCCCGGGACGCTCGATCGGTCCTGGGAGGTGGCGATCGGCGGTCGCCTCTCCCAGCCGGTGGTCGTCGCCGACACCCTCTACGTCGCGCAGGTGGACGCGCACGCGATCCACGCGATCGACGTGGCGAGCGGCGGCCGACGCTGGTCGTTCACCGCCGGCGGTCGCATCGACTCGCCGCCGACGATCTGGCAGGGGCGCGTGCTCTTCGGGTCGGCGGACGGGGCCGTGTACTGCCTGCGGGCCTCCGATGGCGCGCTTGCCTGGCGATTCTTCGCGGCGCCGTCCGACCGCCGGCTCATGGCGCTCGAGCAGCTCGAATCGGTCTGGCCCGTCCACGGCACCGTGCTCGTCGTGGACGACCTCGTCCACGTGGTCGTCGGCCGGTCGTGCTTCCTCGACGATGGGATGCAGTACGTGCGACTCAACCCGCGTTCCGGCGCGGTGGTCTCACGGACGATCCTCGACGACCGCGATCCGGAGACGGGGGGTGCCATCGAGGCGCGGATCGCGGTGCTCCAGATGCCTGCCGGTCTCGCCGACATCCTCTCGTTCGACGGTGAGCGGATTTTCCTGCGTTCGCAGGCGTTCGACCGCGACGGGCGACGGGTGGGGATCGGACCGGTCTCCGGTGATGCGGCGCGACAGGGGAGCACCCAGGCCGGCGCCGGGCGGCACCTGTACGCGCCCACGGGCTTCCTCGACGACACCTGGTTTCACCGCTCCTACTGGGTCTACGGCAGGAACTTCGCCGGCGGCCACAACGGCTACTGGCAGGCGGGGAAGTACACGCCGGCGGGCCGCATCCTCGTGTTCAACGACACCGACGTGTTCGGATACGCGCGGCAGCCGCAGTACTACAAGTGGACGACGCCGCTCGAGCACCAGCTCTTCGCCGCGGGCCGCGACGCCGTCGTGCCGGAGCCCGTGAGCCTGCCTCCGCGCAGGGGTGGCGCGGCATCCGCGCCGGTCGTCTCGTTCCAGCCCGCGGCGGCGATCGATCCGCGGGGCGTGCCGGTCACGGTCGAGGCATGGGTCAGGCCGGAGAAGCCGAACGGCACGATCCTCGCGCATGGCGGCGCGGCCCAGGGCTATGCGCTGGCGATCGAGCAGCGCCGGCCGGTGTTTCGGGTGCGGTCCAACCAGCGGCTCGGCACGCTCACGGCGGACGTCCGGCTCGCCGACGGCTGGAATCATCTCGTGGGGATGCTCGCGGCGGACGGAACGCTGCGGCTCTTCCTGGATGGTCGCGAGGTCGCGGCGGGGCCGGGTCCCGGCCTGCTCGACACGCCGAAGACCGGGCTCGATCTGGGAGGTGACACGGGCAGCGTGGTCGGAGGCGAGGGTTCCGACACGCCGCTTGCGGGCGCGCTCGACGAGGTGCGGATCTTTCACCGGGAGCTCACGGCCGCGGAGATCGCCGCGGCGCATGCCGACCCCGAGGCGTCGCGGCGCACGCTCACCGGGGCCGTGCTCGCGCTCACGTTCGATGCGGGCAACGCCCGCGATACGTCGGGGGCCGTCGGTGGCGTGGCGGCCGCGGGGCTGCATGGCCTGCCCACCGGCAAGGGCCGCGTCGGCTCGGCGGTCGTCTTTCCGTCACGGACCCGGGCCGCGGCAGC
>DNLZ01000323.1:20848-22562 GCA_003488325.1 Planctomycetaceae bacterium | reverse complement strand
CCCAGGCCCGCTCCGCGATCAGGTCGCGGACCATGCCGACGAAGGCCGGTGCGGTGCCGACGGTCGCGGCACGGACCATGTCGATGCCGAGCTCGCGGCAGAGGTCGGCCGCCTCCGTGTCGAGGTCGTAGAGCACCTCCATGTGATCGGAGATGAATCCGATCGGGGCCACGACAAGCTGCCGCGTGCCTGCGGCGTGCCTGGCGCGGATCTCGTCGCAGACGTCCGGCTCCAGCCACGGCTGCGAGGGCGGCCCACTCCGGCTCTGGAAGACGAGCTTCCAGTTGATGGCGCCGGCCCGTTCCGCCACGAGCCGGCTCGACTCCTCGAGCTGCGTGACGTAGCGGCTGGTCTCCGCCATCGACATCGGGATGCTGTGCGCGGTGAAGAGCACCGGGACCGCAGCGCGGTCACCAGCCGGAAAGTGGTCGAGGGCCCGGCGGACGTTGGCCGCCATCGGCTCGACGAACCCGGGGTGGTTGAAAAAGACGCGGATCTTGTCGACCTCGGGCGCCGTGGGGCCCACGGCCTCCCGCGCGGCGGCGATGTTCTCGCGATACTGGCGGCAACCCGAGTAACAGCTGAAGCCGCTCGTCACGAATGCGATCGCCCGCTTGATGCCCGCGGCGGCCATCTCGCGCAGCGTGTCGGGCAGGAGCGGGTGCCAGTTCCGATTGCCCCAGTAGACCGGAAGCCTGGGGCCGCGTCGGTCGAGTTCCATGCGCAGGGCCGCGAGCAGGGCCCGATTCTGCTCGTTGATCGGGCTTTTGCCGCCGAAGTGATGGTAGTGCTCCGCCACCTCGAGCATGCGTTCCCGCGGCACGTTGCGACCGTGCAGCACGTTCTCGAGAAACGGCATCACGTCGTCCGGCCCGTCGGGGCCACCGAACGAGACGAAGAGGACCGCGTCGTAGGCCGAAGGACGGCCCGCCTCGGGACGGGCTGAATCGCCGACATCTGAGTCATCGGAGGGAGAAGGCACCGCGATCGTCTCCTGCATGCCGGCGTCGATGACCCCACGGGGATTCGAACCCCGGTTCCCGCCGTGAAAGGGCGGTGTCCTAGGCCTCTAGACGATGGGGCCGGCGACGCACGCCCGCTCGCCGCATCGTAGCGTGATCGGGTCGGTCACGGAACGACCGGACGAAAACGGGGGCCAACGAAAGCAGGGCAGCGACGCGGTGGGACGACCGCTCGACGACACGATGCCGCGGGCCTTCAGCCGTCGATGCCGCGGGACTCGCCCGATCCGCCCGCTGGCGTCGTATCGACCTCACGTCCGCCATCAGCCGCGGGCACCGACTGGGAGGGTCTGGGCTGGGAGGAGCGGGACGATGGTTCGCCCGATTCTCCGCGAACGATGGCTTCGTAAACCTCGCGGCGATGCACGGGCACCTCCTTCGGCGCCTCGACTCCGAGCCGCACCTTGTCGCCACGAATCTCCACGACGACGATCGTGATGTCGTCGTTGATGACGATGCTCTCGTCTTTTTTGCGAGAAAGAACGAGCATGAGCCAGTCCTTGGCGCCGCCGTGCGCTCGTGCCGTCGGACGAGGCGGGTAACGCGCCGCCTTCGCCGAAAAATCTGCCGATGAGGTTGGTCGAGGGTTCCGGGAGAGGCTTCGAGAGCGAGGCTCGCCGAAACCCTTGAAATGTAAGGGGTTTCCGCTGTACGTCAAGCAAATCCCGGGCCGTGATCAGGGCGGAATGCCC
>DNLZ01000323.1:20290-20506 GCA_003488325.1 Planctomycetaceae bacterium | reverse complement strand
TTTCCCACGCGTTGCGGTCGGAAAATAGGCGGTCAGGTGCGGTCGGGCATCGTGGCATCCGCCTGGGAAGGACAGTCGGTATCGCACGGAGGTCGGCGCGCGGCCGGCGCCGCTGCGATCACGTTGTTCGGGGTCGAATCCGCGGTTGGCCGTGCGCGCTTGTTGGGTTCGCTGCCGACCCTATACTCCTCTCGCAGTCAGTGGATTTTCGGTTCG
>DNLZ01000323.1:12810-19924 GCA_003488325.1 Planctomycetaceae bacterium | reverse complement strand
CACTCCCCTGGTCGGATCCCATGATCGTTTGGTTTCGGAACCTCTGTTCCGCGGTCGGGACCGTGCTGCATGGGATGCTCGTGACGCTTCGCGTCTTCGGCAGCACGTACGACCAGAATCGCCGGACGTTCACCGACCACTTCGCCTATCCGGAACTGCCCGCTCCGGTCGCGGCGAGGTATCGCGGGTTCCACCGGTACGACCTGACGACCTGCATCGCCTGTGACCAGTGCGCCAAGGCGTGCCCGGTCGATTGCATCTACATCGGGAAGGAGCGGGTCGAGAACGGCAAGGGATTCCGCGTGAGCGGATTCACGATCGACTACTCGAAGTGCATGTTCTGTGCGCTCTGCGTGGAGCCCTGCCCGGTCGATTGCATCTTCATGGGTTCGACGCTCGACCTCTCGTGCTACAGTCGCGACGGAACGATCGTGGACTTCGCCCGCCTGCCCGTCGAAGTGGCCTGGGGGCGGTCCACGCTCAATCCGACCGCCGTGGCTGCCGCGAAGGTGATCGTGGAACCTGTTCACGGCGGTCCGAACCAGTGACGCCCCCCCGCGGCGCCGCCGACACCTGCGAAGGCGTCACCCCGAGCAAGCCATGCATCCTGTCCTGATCGCCGGCTATATCGCCCTCTTCGCCTCGATCGGTGTGGCGTTTCTCGCGGTGAACCTGATCGTGGGCTGGCTCGTCCGGCCCCGGGCGCCCAACGCCGAGAAACTCGAGGTGTACGAATGCGGCGAGCCGACGATCGGCTCGTCGTTCGTGCAGTTCGACCTGCGCTTCTACGTCGTCGCCCTCCTGTTCATCATCTTCGACGTGGAGGTCGCGCTCTTCTTCCCCTGGGCAACGGTGTTCGGCAAGGCGACGCAGTTGGCCGATCCGGCCCTCGTAAGCGTCGCGGCGGACGGGGCGCTCACCCCCGCGTCGGCCGGTCTGCTGCGGGAACTCGGGCTCCACTCCCCGGTCGCCCCGAAACCGGAGGGGCAGTTCCTCGCGCCGACCCTGAACGAGGCGCGGTCGCTCGAGACGGCGCGGCTCGCGGACGGTGCGCTGGCGACACCCGCGCAGGCGCTCGGTGGATGGACCGTGGCCCGGACCGGGTCGCTGCTCGCGCGGATGGCGGTGGTCGACATGGCGGTGTTCTACGCCGTGCTTCTCGTCGGCTTCGCCTACGTCTGGTACCGGGGCGACCTCGACTGGGTCCGCGCCGTGTCGTCCGAGCGAGCGGGAACGCCGCAACGGAGTTCCGGCTGAGACCAACGCCCCATCGATCAGTCCATTTCGTCTCCTTCCAACCGCAGGTCGGTCATGCAGGTCACTCGCGGCCCCGGTTTTCTCGACCAGCTCGATGCGGCGCTGCCCGGGGCGGTCACGGGCCGCAACCTCGAGGCCCTCGATCCGTGGATCGAGGTCGCGCCGGAGCGCATCGCGGAGGTATGCCAGTGGCTGAAGCGCTCGAGCCCGGTGCGTTTCGACTCGCTCGAATGCATCACGGCCGTCGACTGGCACGAACCTGATCCGAAGAAGGCCGCGAAGGTCTCGTGGCAGCCGCGGATCGAGCTGGTCTACCACCTCTGGAGCACCTCCGCCCGCGTCAGCCTCGTGCTCAAGTGCGGGCTGCCGAGATGGAAGGACGACCAGCCGGGCCGCCTGCCGGAGCTTCCCAGCGTGACGGGCGTGTGGCGCGGGGCCGACTGGCACGAGCGCGAGGTCTACGACCTCTCCGGCGTGTGGTTCACCGGCCATCCCGACCTGCGCCGCATCCTCTGCCCGGAGGACTGGGAGGGGCACCCGCTGCGGAAGGACTACGTGCAGCCGGTCGAGTACCACGGCATCCGCAATCGCTAGGCCGCCACCGCCGCCAGCCCACTCCGGAGCGACTCCCGCATGGCCTCCATCCTCGACGACGATCCGCGGATCATCGAGTTCGACGTCCGCACCGACGAGATGCTCGTCAACATGGGCCCGCAGCATCCGAGCACGCACGGCGTGCTGCGGCTCGTGCTGCGCACCGACGGCGAGATCGTGTCGGAGGTCGAGCCCCACATCGGCTACCTCCATCGGTGTGCGGAGAAGATCGGCGAAAACCTGACCGCCCGGCAGTGGATTCCCTACACCGATCGGATGGACTACCTCGCCGCGATGAACATGAATCTCGGCTGGTCGCTCGCCGTCGAGAAGCTGATGAAGTACGAGGTGAGCGAGAAGGCCAGGCACCTGCGGGTGCTCATCGCGGAGCTCGGCCGGATCGCCAGCCATCTCGTGGGCATGGGGGCGTACGGGCTGGATCTCGGCACGTTCAGCCCCTTCCTCTACGCCTTCCGCGAGCGCGAGAAGATCCTCGACCTCTTCGAGGAGGCGTGCGGTGCCCGGCTGACCTACAGCTACATCACCGTGGGCGGACTCACGGCCGACCTGCCCCCCGGCTGGCTGCAGCGGTGCGAGGCGTTTCTCGACCAGTTCGAGCCCGTCATCAAGGAATACCACGCCCTCCTCACGACCAACGCGATCTTCGTCAAGCGCACGGCGAACATCGGCGTGATGTCCCGTGAGATGGCGATCGATTACGGGTGCTCGGGCCCCGTGCTGCGGGGCAGCGGAGTCGATCAGGACCTGCGGCGGGATGGCGAGGCGATCTACACCGCCATGTACGACGGCTATGCGTTCGAGGTGGCCGTCATGAAGAACGGCCGCTACCCGCGCGACCACGAGTACCCGCCGGTGCCCCCCGACGCCGTGATCGGGGACTGCTGGCACCGCTTCTTCGTGCGCATGATCGAGGTCGTGCAGTCGATGGACCTCGTCCGGCAGGCGATCGACCGGTACTCCGCCTGCAAGGGCACGATCGGCGAGCCGCTCAAGCTCACGGAAAAGATCCCGGCGGGCGACGCCTACCTCGAGACGGAGTGTCCCAAGGGACAGATGGGCTTCTATCTCGTCGGTGACGGCACCGCCATTCCGTGGCGGGCGCGGGCCCGGTCGAGTTCCTTCTCGAATCTTTCCGTCACGGCGGATCTGTGCCGTGGCTGCCTGATCGCCGACGTGCCTGCCATCGTGGGCTCGCTCGACATCGTGATGGGCGAGATCGATCGCTGACGGGAGGCGGTCATCGACGCCCCCGGATCGCGGCGCGGGCGCTGATGCCGATGCGGACGGCGGGTGTGTTCCGCGAGCGGGCCTTTTGCGGGAGGGACTTGTGGTCCGGGCGGAGAGACGGCACACTTCGTGCAAATTTTCACGAAGTCGGCTTCCGCCGGGAAAGAGGCGGGTTTTGGCCCGTCGGGCCGGACCGGTTTCGCGACTCTGGCTCGCGCTCCCATGGTTGAATACCTGATCGACCGCGTCGGGCTGCCGGGCTGGCTGGCATGGACGGCGGCCGCGTCCCTGGCGGCCGTGCTGATCCTCAACGTGATCGCCGGCGGCGCTCTCGTCTTCATCTGGGCGGAGCGGAAGATCGCCGCCCGCATCCAGGACCGGCTCGGACCCACCCGCACCGGGGGCAAGTTCGGGTGGCTGCAGTCCCTCGCCGACGGCATCAAGCTGCTCGCGAAGGAGGACCTCATGCCGGACGGGGCCGATGGCATGCTCTTCCGCCTCGCTCCATACGTCAGCTTCTGCGCGTCGTTCTGCGCCTTCATCGCGCTGCCGTTCGCATTCGACTTCGTGGGCCTGCGGCTGAACGTGGCGGTTTTCTTCGTCGTGGCCGTCCTCGGCCTCGAGGTGTTCGGCGTGATCCTCGCCGGCTACGCCTCGGCGTCGAAGTGGTCGCTCTTCGGGTCGATGCGCGAGGCGGCGCAGGTGGTGAGTTACGAGGTGCCCCTCGGCATGTGCGTGGTGGTGCCCGTGATGCTCGCCGGCAGCATGGACATGGTCACCATCGCGGAGAAGCAGGCGGGCTGGTTCTGGAACTGGTACCTCTTCCACGACCCCTTCACGTTCGTGATCTTCTGGGTCTACGTCACCTGCGCGGTCGCCAGCGTGAACCGTGCGCCGTTCGACCTCGCGGAGGCCGAGAGCGAGCTCGTCGCCGGGTTTCATACCGAGTATTCCGGCCTGCGCTGGAGCTTCTTCTTCATGGCGGAGTACGGCTCCATGTTTCTCGTGAGCGCGATGGCGGCCGTGCTCTTCCTGGGAGGCTGGAACGGGCCCGTACCGCTGGCGACGCTGGCCGGGCTCTCCGAAGGCACCGGCGACACGGCCGGCTACCTCGTGCGGCTGCTCGGCATGGTCAACCTGCTCGGCAAGGCGACGCTCGGGGTGCTCGTGATGATGTGGATCCGCTGGACGCTGCCGCGGCTGCGGATCGACCAGGTCATGACCACGTGCCTGAAGTACTGCACGCCGATCGCTGCCGTGATGTTCGCGGGGGCGATGCTCTGGCAGCTGTTCCTCCCGGGCGGCCTCGTGCCCGGCATGCGTCGGCCAGCCGGAGAGATCCGGGAAGGCTGGCTGGAGGGACCGGGGGGGCGGGGGGCCGCGTCCGCGGCGACCGGCTCCGGCGACCTCGTGCTCGCGCCTGCCGCACAGGTGCGACCATGATCGGTGGCTCGGTCGCCGTTGCATCGACGTGTTGCCTCGGGGCGGTCGTGCCGCCGCTTGCCATGCTCGACTGGCACGCCGTCTTCTTCATGCTGTTCGCGGCGGCCGCCTGCGGCTGCGCGCTCGCCGTCGTGCTGGCCGACAACGTGGTGCGGATGGCCTTCTACCTCGTGCTGTCGCTCGGCGCGACGGCCGGGCTCTTCTTCCTGGCAGGCGCCGAATTCGTCGGTGCGATGCAGCTGATGATCTACGTCGGCGGGACGCTCGTTCTGCTCGTCTTCGGCGTCATGCTCACGGCGCAAGCGCCCTTCGTGTCGATCAAGACGTCCGCGGCGGAAAAGGCCTTCGCTGGTCTGCTCGGCGGGGCCCTGCTCACGCTCCTGCTGGTCGCGGCGCTATCGGTCGAACCCTGGCGTCGGCCCGGCAGCGTGGGCCCGACGGAGCCGTCGGCCACCCCGCTTGGGATGGCGCTCGTCGGCGTGCGCGTCGACGAGCCGCCTGCCCATTCGCCTGCGGTGGGGCGCAGCGGATACCTGCTCCCGTTCGAGATCATCTCGGTGCACTTGCTCGTCGTGCTCGTGGCGGCCGCCTACCTGGCCCGCGCGAAGCGGCGGAAGACGCCGCGACCCGTTGAAATGGTCGCCTCGGTGGAGCCGCCCGTGTCGGTCGCGGAGCACGCGGCCATCGGGCGCGAGGCAGCGGTCGGTGCGCCGGCCCGGTCGGGGTCGGTGCTCGTCGGAGGCGGATCATGACGGCGATGATCGCGCCCCTCGCGTGGGTTTGCCCCGTCTTCGGGCTCGGGCCCCTCGGGCATCCGCCGGGCGTGTCCCACTACCTCGTCGTCGGCGCGATCCTCTTCGTCTGCGGCGTCGTCTGCATGGCGACGAAGCGCAACGCGCTCGGCGTGCTCATGGGGATCGAACTCGTGCTCAACGGAGCCAACGTCAACTTCGTGGCGTTCGCGTCGCCGTGGCTGCAGGCCGACGGCGCCCGCTCGATCGGGCTCGACGGGCAGGCGATCGCCGTATTCGTGATCGTCCTCGCGGCGGCCGAGGCGGCCGTCGCCCTCGCGATCACGCTCAACTTCTACAACAACCACGCCACCGTCGACGTCGACCGCGCCGACGACCTGAAGGGCTGAACCGGGGATCTCGGGCATGGGCTTGGAATCGACGCTGCCGATGCTGCTCGGGCTGGCCTGGGTCGTGCCCCTCGGCTCGTACGTGGCCATCCTGTTTTTCGGACCGCGGATGGGGCCGCACGGCCGCAATGCGGCATGGGTCGCGACCGCCGCGATCGGCACCTCCCTCGTCCTTTCGCTGACCGCGTTCGCCCTGTGGCTCGGCCACCATCCGCCGGTCGCCGTCGACCATGGCCACGGTGGGGCGCACGCCGCGGTCGAGGCCGATCCGGTGGATGGACCCGCTACGGCAGGCGGCGCGATCCGCACCGTGTCGGCCCGGGCGGACGCGGCGGCGGCCGACCCGGAGCACACCGGCGGGGCCCATGCGGCGCACGCCGACGGTCATGGTGACGGGCACGGTCACGGACACGCCGCCCCGCCGGCCTACGCGGGCGACTGGTACACGCTGTACGAGGGTGGTCGCCTGCGGCTCTCCATCGGGTGGTACATCGACACGCTCACCGTGCTCATGTTCGTCGTCGTGACCTTCATCGCGACCTGCATCCATGTCTACGCGTCGGGATACATGCACGATGAACTGCACGAGGTGACCGACCACGAGGTGCGACTCGCCGCGGGTGGTCACCTGCACCGGCCGGGGCGATTTCCGCGGTTCTTCCAGGCGCTGTCGCTCTTCTGCTTTTCGATGCTGGGGCTCGTCATCGCCGGCAATCTCGCGATGGTGTTCGTGTTCTGGGAACTGGTCGGCATCTGCTCGTGGTTCCTGATCGGCTTCTACTACGAGCGTCCGAGCGCCTCGACGGCCGCGAACAAGGCGTTCATCGTCAACCGCATCGGCGACTTCGGCATGCTGATCGGGCTGATGGCGCTCTGGGGCGCCCTCGGCACGCTCCACTTCGCCGACGGCCCCGGTCGGGACGGCGCAGGAGGGGGCGGCCAGACGCGGCCGGGGCTCTTCAGCCTCGTGCGGCCGGCCGATCACGGCCACGCGCTGCAGGTGCCCGACGGCATGGTGACGTTCGCCGCATCCCGTGAGGTCGCGGCGATCGCGGGACGCCCCGGCGTGCCTGCCGACGTCGCGGCCGCGGAGATCGCCGCGCGGACACCCGGCTGGCGGGAGGCCGGGTACGGTCGCTGGCTGCTCTTCGTCGCCGGCGTGGGCATCTTCTGCGGGTGCGTCGGCAAGAGCGCCCAGTTCCCGCTTTCGGTGTGGCTGCCCGACGCCATGGAGGGGCCCACTCCCGTCTCGGCGCTCGTGCACTCGGCGACGATGGTAGCCGCCGGCGTCTATCTCGTCGGCCGCTTCTTCCCCGTGCTCTCGCCCGACGTCCTGCTCGTGATCGCGTACGTCGGGGCGATCACGCTCTTCATCGCGGCGACCATCGCGCTCGTCGCCAACGACATCAAGCGGGTGCTCGCCTACTCCAC
>DNLZ01000323.1:12258-12400 GCA_003488325.1 Planctomycetaceae bacterium | reverse complement strand
GCCTGCTCTTCCTCTGCTCGGGGTCGGTGATCCACGCGTGCCACACGAACGACATGCGCAAGATGGGTGGCCTGCTCAAGGTGATGCCGTGGACGGCCTGGACGATGCTCGTCGGCTGCCTCGCGATCATCGGCGCCGGCAT
>DNLZ01000323.1:11623-11961 GCA_003488325.1 Planctomycetaceae bacterium | reverse complement strand
TCGCGATCATCGGCGCCGGCATCCCGTTCGTCATCGGCCTGTCGGGCTACTACTCCAAGGACTCGATCCTCGCGCAGGCCCTGTCGTTCGCGCAGGCGAACCCGCGGCATGCGATCCTCTACTGGGCCGTGGCGGGCGGGGCGTTCCTGACGGCCTTCTACATGTTCCGCCTCTGGTTCATGACCTTCGCGGGCGAGCCGCGCGACCATCACGTCGCGGACCATGCCCACGAATCACCGAACGTGATGGTGGCCCCGCTCGTCGCGCTGGCGGCGCTCGCCGTCGTGGCAGGCTGGTCCCTGGGCAGCTTCGGCATCGCGAACCTGCTCGAGCAGGCG
>DNLZ01000323.1:10937-11305 GCA_003488325.1 Planctomycetaceae bacterium | reverse complement strand
GGCCCGCCGGCACGGCCGAGGGGCTCACGGGGGGCTTCGTCTTCGGCCAGTCGCTCGTCGTGCCGGCGGAGCATCTCAGCCACGAGGGCTCGATCCACGTCACGGCGACGCTGACGGCCTTCGCGACGGCGCTCGCCGGCGTGCTCGTCGCGGCGGCGATGTACCTCTGGCGTGTCGTGTCGCCCGAGGCGGTCGCGAAGGCCTGCGGGCCCGCCTACACGTTCCTCGCGAACCGCTGGTACCTCGACGAGCTGTATCACGCGGTCTTCGTCGTGCCGACGCTCGGCATCGCCCGGCTCGCCAGCGCGAACGACCGGGGCGTGATCGACCGGATCATCGACGGAGTCG
Organism: Planctomycetaceae bacterium; assembly: GCA_003488325.1. GTDB lineage: Bacteria > Planctomycetota > Planctomycetia > Pirellulales > UBA1268 > QWPN01. Next base: position 10,957 of record DNLZ01000323.1, on the reverse strand, counting down.
CCCGGCTCGCCCGCGGCCTC
>DNLZ01000323.1:10409-10643 GCA_003488325.1 Planctomycetaceae bacterium | reverse complement strand
CGCCCGGCTCGCCCGCGGCCTCGCCGGGATCGACGCCTGGATCGACCGGACGATCGTGGACGGCGTCGTCAACGCCACCGCGGCCGCCACCTGGAACACCGGCGTGCGACTGAAGCAGCTGCAGACGGGCCGCCTCCGCCAGTATGTCGCCTTCATCGTCCTCGGCACGGTCGTCGCCGCTGTCGTCGCCGGATTCCTCCTCCGCACCTCGCTCGCAGGCTGACCCGCCGTCGC
>DNLZ01000323.1:0-10059 GCA_003488325.1 Planctomycetaceae bacterium | reverse complement strand
CGCCCACCACGCTCCGCACCACGCTTCCTGACACGCCTCCTCCAGCACCTCCCCGAGCCGCCGACATGACGCCCGACGCCCTGCCGCAGCCCGCCCTGTGGCCACTCACGCTGATCGTCTTCCTGCCGGCCTTCGTCGCGGCCCTGCTGTCACTGCCGATCATTCCCAAGGCGCGCGAGGAGGCGATCCGCTGGATCGCGTTCGCGACCACCGCGGTCACATTCGTGCTGTCGCTCTGGATGGCGTGGCCCGGTCTCTTCGCCGCCCTCGGCTTCGGTGCGGCGGGGCCCGCGCAGTTCGCGATCGGCGAGGCGGGCATGCAGGCCGTGGTGAAGAAGCCGTGGATTCCGGCCTTCGGTATCGAGTACCTGCTCGGTGTCGACGGCATCAGCATGCCGCTGGTGCTCCTGACCACGTTCCTCTCGATGCTCGCCTCCGCCGCGAGCTGGCCGATCACGAAGCACGTCAAGGCCTACCACGTGCTCTTTCTGCTCCTGGTCACCGGGATGGTCGGCGTGTTCGTGTCGCTCGACTTCTTCCTCTTCTACGTCTTCTGGGAGGTGATGCTGCTGCCGATGTACTTCCTCATCGGCATCTGGGGAGGACCGCGTCGCGAGTATGCGGCGATCAAGTTCTTCCTGTACACGCTCCTCGGCAGCGTGCTCATGCTCATCGCCATCCTCATGCTCTACTTCACGAGCGACCTGCGGATGCTGTCGCCCGAGCAGCTCATCGCCGCCCGGGTCGTGCCGGACGCGGCGGCCGCCGCCGAGATGGCGAGCGGCACGGAGCCCGTGCACACCTTCAACCTCCTCGCGCTCGCGGCCCTGGGCCAGCTGCCGAACTCCCCGTTCGCCGCGCTCGAGGTCTGGGGCATGAGCCTCGAGACGTGGGCGTTTCTCCTGCTGCTCATCGGCTTCGTGATCAAGGTGCCCGTGGTGCCGGTGCACACCTGGCTGCCCGACGCGCACGTGGAGGCGCCGACGCCGATCTCGATGATCCTCGCGGGCGTGCTGCTCAAGCTCGGCGGCTACGGCATCCTGCGCATCTGCTACCCGATCTGTCCGGGCGGTGGCCTGACGCTCGCCTGGCTCGTCTGTGGCCTCGGCGTCGTGTCGATGGTCTACGGCGCGTTCGCCGCCCTCGCGCAGACCGACTTCAAGCGGATGGTCGCCTACAGTTCCGTGAGCCACATGGGTTACGTGATGCTCGGCCTCGGCGTGTGGAGCGCCGTCGCCGGCAACGAGTTCCGCTGGGACGCCTGGGCGCAGGGGGTCAACGGAGCGATGTTCCAGATGCTGGCCCACGGCATCTCGTCGGCCGGCATGTTCTTCATGGTGGGCGTGCTCTACGACCGTGTGCACCACCGCGACCTGAACCGGTTCGGCGGCATCTTCAATCGCATGCCCGTCTACGCCGGTCTCGCGGTCGCGATCTTCTTCGCCGGCCTCGGCCTGCCCGGCCTCTGCGGCTTCATCGGCGAGGTGCTCGTGACGCTGTCCGCCTGGAACTACAGCCGGGTCTTCGCCGTGGTCTCGGCGTTCACCGTCATCCTGACCGCGGCCTACATTCTCTGGGCGATCCAGCGGGTCTACCTCGGTGCCGAGTACACGGGGCCTCATGGCGAGGATCTCGTGCCGATGACGCGGCGCGAGCTCGCGATCGCGGCGCCGCTCGTGTTCCTCGCGATCCTGTTCGGCGTCGCGCCGCAGACGCTCTTTGCGTATGTCACCCCGACCGTGAACCAGCAGGTCCAAACGCTCGCGGCATGGACCCGCGAGGTGAGGCCGGAGGCGCCGCCGACGCAGCCGGCCCTCGGGACCGCCCGCTCGTCCCGCCCGCAGCCGCCCCGCGAGTCGCCGCGGGTCACCTCCGAGCAGCCGGCCCCGGATCAGGTCTCCGCGGCGACGCGTGAAGCCACCGACCCGACGGCAGGCGGTGGCACGGTCAACTGAATCGCCCATCGTTCCCGCGAGCACGCCATGGACCTCGGATCGATACTCACGAGCACGCTGACCGACACCATGACCGTGTCGCTGCCGCTGTTTCGTACGGAACTCGCCCTGGCGGCGACGATCGTCCTCCTGCTCGTGTGCCGGATGCTGCCCCTCGCCAGGCGTCTCGACTCGGCGTTCATCGCGCTCGGGGGCATCGCGTTCGCGACCTGGTTCGCGTGGAACGATCTGCGGGGCCTGCCCGGCGCGCCGTGGGGAACTCCCGCCGACGGGGTCGTGACGCCGCTTCGCCAGGAGCTGTTCGGCGGCCTGCTGCTCTTCGATCCGCTGACGGCCTACGTCAGGCTCCTGCTCGCCGGCTTCCTCGCGCTCTACGTGCCGTTCACGCTCGCCTCGGGGATCCCGGATCGTGAGGACGGAGCCGATTTCTACGCGATGGTGCTCGGTGGGGCGCTGGGCATGTGCCTGATGGCGTCGGCGAACCACCTGCTCACCGTCTTCCTCGCGGTGGAAATGGCGAGCGTGCCGTCCTACGCGCTCTCCGCGGTGCTGAAGGGGCGGAAGGCCGCGTCGGAGGCGGGCCTGAAGTACGCGGTGTACGGCGCCGGCGCCGCGGGGATCATGCTCTACGGCATCAGTCTCGTCGCGGGCGTGCTCGGCACGTGCCATCTGCCCACGATGGCGGTGGAGCTGCCCGCGATCGTCGGCGAGGGGGGCGGGCGCACGCTCGTGCTCGCGCTGGGCGGGCTCATGATCGCCGTCGGGCTCTCATTCAAGCTCTCCGCGGTGCCGTTCCACTTCTGGTGCCCGGACGTCTTCGAGGGCGCGGCCGCGGAGGTGGGGGCCTTCCTGTCGGTCGCCAGCAAGGCGGCGGCGGTCGCCCTGCTCGTGCGGCTCGTGTCGGGGATCGGGGAACCGGTGGCCGAGGCCGCGGGCGGCCCCGTCGCGGCAGCGGGACTCGCCGCGACCAGGCAGTTCATGGTCTTCGTGATCGCCGTGCTCGCCGCCGTCACCTGCACGCTCGGCAACCTCGCGGCGTACGGGCAGACCAACATGAAACGGCTGCTGGCCTACTCGACGATCGCCCACGCCGGCTACCTCATGATCGGTGCGGCGGCGGTCGCGGCCCTGCTCGGCACGCGCCCCGAAGCAGCGCAGCGGGCGGTCGCGGCCCTCGCCTTCTACCTCGGCACGTACCTCTTCATGAACCTCGGCGCGTTTGCGATCGTCGCCCTGCTGCGGAACCGGCTGCGGAGCGAGGAAATCGCGTCCTACGCGGGCCTGATCCGCTCGAGCCCCGGCATCGTCATCGCGATGGCGGTGGTGCTCGTCAGCCTCATCGGCCTCCCGCCGCTCGCCGGCTTCGTCGCCAAGTTTCTCGTGTTCTCGTCGGTGGTCGAGGCGGTGCGCCTGAGTACGGCCCAGCCGCTCATGCTCGTGCTGCTCGTGGTGGGCGGGCTCAACACCGTCATCAGCCTCTTCTACTACCTGAAGGTGCTCAAGGTGATGACGTTCGATCCCCCCGGTGACGACCGACCCTCCGAACCGCTGTCGCTCGTCTCGCTCTCCGGAGCGCTCGTGACGGGCCTCGTCGTCCCGGTGGCCGCGCTCGGCATCTTCTGGTCGGGCCTCTACGCCTGTGCGCGTCTGGCAGGACGCATCGTCTCCTGATCCGCCCCCGACCGCCACCGTTTCCCGGCGAGTGCCATGGCCACCACCGACCACCTCTCCCAGCTGGTGATGACGCTCGAGTCGTCGCTGCCGATGTATCTCGTCGACTCGGGCGTGCAGACCTACCCCGGTGGTGAAGACATCCGCGACGCCGTCTCACGACTCGTGGACGAGCAACGAGCCATCGTCGCCCGCTCCGCCGCCATCCTCGAGGAACGCGAGGTCGCCCCGCCGCGCCACGCCTACCCGCTCTCGTTCACGGCCCTCCACGACGTCGACCTGGGGCATCTGCTGCCGCGGCTCATCGCGGATCTGCGTCGTCAGGCGGAGGGCTGCGCGGCCATCGCGGCCGCCGCCTCGAAGCGTGATGCGGCGGCTTCGAGCCTCGCCGAAGAGGCCGCCGCCAGTGCCCGGCGGCATGGCGAGTCGCTCGAACGGCTCGCCCGCCGGATGCCCGCCCCCTTGCCGGCGCAGGCCTGACCACGTCATGGACCTGGTCGACAGCCACTGCCACCTCGACCCCATGCGCTACGGGGCCGACCTGCCGGACGTCCTCACCCGTGCCCGCACCGCCGGGGTCGTCGGCATCGTGGTCGTCGGCACGCGGGCGGCCGACAGCGAGGCGGCGGCCTCGCTCGCCGCGCGTGAACCGGGCGTCGTCGCCGCCGCCGGTATCCACCCGAACGACACCGCGGACGTGGAGGCGGACGAGTGGGATCGCGTCGTCGCGCTCGTGGAGCGGGGCCGCGCGGCGGCGGTCGGAGAGACCGGACTCGACTGGTATCGCACGACCGCTCCCGCGGAGGTCCAGCGCGACTTTTTCGACAGGCACGTCCGCCTCGCCCAGCGGCACGGCCTGCCGCTCGTGATCCACACACGGGAGAGCACCCGTGACGTCCTCGACCTGCTGCGCGAGGCGCGGGCTCGTGGCCCGTTCGCGGCCGTGCTCCACTCGTTCACGGGCACGGCCGCGGAGGCGGCCGAGGCGATCGACCTCGGCTGCCATCTCGGCTTCGCGGGGATGGTGACCTTTCGGTCGTCCGCGTCCCTGCGCGAGACGGCGTGCACCGTGCCGCTCGACCGGCTGCTCGTCGAGACCGACAGCCCGTTCCTCTCCCCGGAACCGCTGCGGGGCCGGCGAAACGAGCCCGCCCACGTCATCCACACCGCCGCGTGTCTCGCCCTGGCCCGGGGCGAGTCCCTCGCCACGTTCGCCGCCGCCACGACGGCCAACGCGCGCCGCCTGTTCGCCCTCTGACGACGAAGACCCTTCCCCGCACGGAGACGACACGATGGTCCGCACCCCGAGCACGATGCTGCCGCTCGGCACACCCGCCCCCGACTTCGCGCTGCCCAATGTGGACGGCCGCACGGTCTCCTTCGCCGACGCCGCCGGCGCGCGGGGCACGGTGGTGATGTTCATCTGCAACCACTGCCCGTTCGTCAAGCACGTCGCGGATCACCTCGCCTCGCTCGGCCGCGAGTACCTGCCGCGGGGCGTCGGCTTCGTCGCGATCTCCTCCAACGACGTCTCGACGCATCCCGCGGATTCCCCGGAGCAGATGGTGCACGAGGCCGAGGCGCGCGGGTATCCGTTCCCCTATCTCTACGACGAGACACAGGACGTCGCGAAGGCGTACCGCGCCGCGTGCACGCCGGACTTCTACCTCTTCGACTCCGGTCGCGCGCTCGTCTATCGCGGGCAGCTCGACGGCAGCCGACCGGGCGCCGGCGTGCCGGTGACGGGCCACGACCTCCGTGCCGCGCTCGACGCGTTGCTCGCGGGCCGACCGCCGCTCGCGGAGCAGGTCCCCAGCCTCGGCTGCAACATCAAGTGGCGTTCCGGCAACGAGCCGGACTACTTCGCCGCGTGACCGCCGCTGGCGTCTCGTGAAGGCCGAGCGGGTCCGTGCGCGATGGGGCGGGAGCCCGCGGGAAACCCGGCATTGACCCGGTTGCGCTCCCCTGCGAGCCTCCCGGCCACCCCCGGTATGCCGCCGCCATGCCCTCGATCGGTCCGACTCGCCGCGTCCTGCGCCTCGGTGCCCACGGCCTGCGATGCGTGCTGTGGGCGTGCACGCTCTGGCCCCTCGCATCCCTCCCGCGGCTGCCGGCCGCCGAGCCGACGCCATCCTCGGGCGTGACCGACCTCGCCGAGCGTCTCAAGGTCGGGCTGCGGGTGCAGGCGCCCGCCGACGTGGCGTTCTGCGACGCGGTGGCCCGCCTCGTGGTCGAGGGACGCCTGCCACGCCAGGTGGTCGACGGAACCTATTCGTGGTCGATCCAGCGGGGGCGCAAGTATCCGTTTCCCGCCTTCGAGCACGTCATCCGCATCAAGGCCGCGCGGCTCGGCGTCGGGCTGTGAGCGCGGGTCGCCGATTCATCGCGCCCGTGGATGCGCCCTCTCGAACGCCTCGAGGAGCCGCGACGTCGTCACGTGCGTGTAGACCTGCGTCGTCACGAGGCTCTTGTGGCCGAGCAGCTCCTGGACGCTGCGGATGTCGGCGCCCGCGTCGAGGAGGTGCGTCGCGAAACTGTGGCGGAGCGTGTGGGGGCTGGCACGTCGGGCGAGCCCGGCGGCCGCGAGGTGCTTCTCGAGCAGCCGCGCGACGCCCCGCACGGACAGCCGTCCGCCGAGCTTGTTGGTGAACAGCGGCCGGCGTGATTCCCGTGTGGCACCGGCAGTGGACCGGACCGCGGGCCGGGTCGTGGGTCGAGCGCGGGCGCGTGCGGCGAGCCAGGCCTGCAGGGCCTTCCGCGCATGTGACCCGACGATGCCGAGCCGCTCGCGGCGCCCCTTCCCCCGCACCCGCACGGTGCCGCTGGCGAGGTCGAGGTCGGACTCGTCGAGATCGACCAGTTCCCGCACGCGCACTCCGGCGGAGTACATGAGCTCGAGGATCGCGTGGTCGCGGAGCCCCCCGGGCGCACCGGGCCGCGGCGCCGCGAGCAGCCGCGCGATTTCGTCCCCGGTCAGGAAGCGGGGCAGCGTCCGTCCCCGCTTCGGGCTGCGGAGCGGCTTGCCCGGGTTGACCGTGATCCATCCCTCCCGCTGGCAGTAGGCGAAGAAGCTGCGCATGCTCGCGAGCTTGCGGGCGACCGTCGAGGCGGCGTAGCCCGCCGCATGGAGGCCGGAGGCGAACCGCCGGAGGATCACGCTCGTGGCGTCGGAAGGACCATGACAGCCCGCGGACGAGAGGAACTCCTCGAGTTGGAGCAGGTCCTCGCGGTAGCTCTTGACGGTGAACGGCGAGCAGCCCCGCTCGGCGGCGAGGGATCGGAGGAACCGGGCCACCGCGGCGTTGAACGCGGGTGACGCTCCGGTGGCAGCCCTCGATGCCAGCGGCCGTCCAGACGCCGTGCTCATCGAGCCCTCGCGTGCGGTCAGGCGAGGCGGTCGGCCCGCGGGCCGAAGCGGAGGCGCCGCGGCTTGGGCTTGTTTTGACGCACCTTGTCCCCGAGGACGGCGGCGTCATACCACGAGAAGTTCAGCTCGGGGTTGGCGGCATGCCGGGCGATCGCCCGCAGCGCGTCCTCGTGGCTCTCGTCGTCGTACAGGAAGACGTACCGCTCGCCCCCCTTGACCAGCGCGATGACGTTGATGTCGCGAGAGGCCATCGTGATCCCCGGGTACCCCTGCCGCCGTCGAGCGCCACCCGAGTCGTATCGGCATCGGCGGGCGTTCCTCGCCAGCCCGTGATCGACGACCCCCCGGGTCGCCGTGATCGGGCCAACCGCCCGACGTTCGCAGGGGTCATCGGCCCGGGGGGCCGCGCACTCAGAACAGGTCGGCGAAGCCACGCAGGGCGATCGGTTCCCGCGACCAGAACGGTTCACCGTGGGAGGTGCCGATCGTCGCGCCCCACCAGGCATCGGCCGCCGCGACGCGCTCGAGCACGGTGGGTGACGGCGCCGACGGGGGGAACTGGCTCGCATAGCAGGCGAGGCTGCGTCGCTTGGCCTCCCAGGTTGCCGAGACGTCCACGACGAACGCGGGCCGACTCACCCGCCGCAGATGCACGCAGGCATAGTGGTAGATCCGCTCCGGATGCCACGGCTCGCCGGGCAGGTCGCACTTGGTCAGTTTCGACCAGAAGCGGGCCGCCTCCGTCAGTCGCGTGGCGGCGACGTGGTCCGGATGCGCGTCGATCCAGTGGGGCGCGAACAGCCAGCGTGGCCGCGTGCGGCGGAACACGGCCGCGAGCCGCGCTCGTGCGTCGAGCGTGGCCCGCAGTCGCCGATTGGGCAGGCCGAGGTTCTCCCGCCACGGCAGTCCCAGGGCCCGCGTCGCAGCGTCGGTTTCCCGGGCTCTGATCTCGGGCGAGCCCAACGGCGTCGGCTCGCCGTCCGTGAGGTCGAGCACGCCGACGGCGAGGCCGCGGTCGAGCATCAGCCGGATCGTGCCGCCCATGCCGAGCTCGGCGTCGTCCGGATGCGGGGCGACGACGAGCACATCGACCATGTGAGATTCCCTGCGCAGGCCCGGTGGTCCATTGCCGCCGCCGTTCCCCAGTCAGCATACTCGCCGCCGTCCGCACACCCTGCCGGGAGACGTCCATGGCCGACGCCGTCGCCACCGCCGAGAAATCCTTCGCCGCCGCGTGCGACCACGCCCGCCGGACCGCGTTGCTCGCGTCGGTCGAGGCGCTGCTCGGCTGGGATGAACGCACGATGATGCCCGCCGCCGCGGGAGGCTATCGCGCGGACCAGGCGGCGGCGCTGGCCGCGCTCGTCCACCGCGAGCGCACCGATCCGGTGCAGGGGGAGCGGCTCGCCGCACTCGCCGCAGGCCCGTTGGCCCAGGCTGGATCGCCCGAGACGCAGGCGACGATTCGCCTGCTCCGGCACGATTTCGCCAAGCAGGCGCGGCTCCCAGCCAGGCTGGTGGAGGAGCTGGCCCGCGCCTGTGTCGAGGGACAGCAGGCGTGGGCCAGGGCGCGGGCCGATGCCTCGTGGTCGATGCTGGAGCCGTGGCTGCGACGCATCTTCAGCCTCAAGCGCGAGCAGGCGGCGTGCCAGCTTCCCGACCTGGATCCCTACGACTCGCTGATGGACGATTACGAGCCGGGCGCCCGCTGGGCGTCGGTCGCCGAGGTCTTCGGCAGGCTGCGCGAGGGCATCGTGCCGCTCGTGCGACGCTGCGTCGAGGCGCGGAAGCGTCCCGACGACGCGCTGCTTCGTCGGGACTATCCCGTCGAGGTCCAGCGGCGCTTCGTGCAGGAGGTCGCCGCGCGCATCGGTTTCGACTTCGAGCGCGGACGGCTCGACACGACGGACCATCCGTTCTGTTCGACAGCCGGTCCCGACGACTGCCGGATCACCACCCGGTGGGACGAACGCTTCCTGCCCACGGCCCTGTTCGGGGTCATGCACGAGGCGGGGCACGGCTTGTACGAGCAGGGACTGCGTCGCGACTGGTATGGGCTGCCGCCCGGCGAGGCGGCGTCGCTCGGCGTGCACGAATCACAGTCGCGGCTCTGGGAGAATCTCGTCGGCCGCGCCCGCGACTTCTGGACCTGGTGCTTCCCGCGTGCGCGTGCCGCTTTTCCCGCGACGCTCGCCGACGCCAACGCCGACGCGATGCACGAGGCGCTGCTCCGCGTGCGACCCTCGTGCATCCGCGTCGAGGCCGACGAGGTCACGTACAACCTTCACATCATGCTCCGCTTCGATCTCGAGCGGGCGGTCGTGCAGGGGGAGCTCGACGTGGGCGACCTCCCGGCCGCATGGAACGACCGCTTCGAGGCGGACTTCGGCATCCGACCGCCCAACGACGCCCAGGGCGTGCTCCAGGACATCCACTGGAGCGCGGGCCTGATCGGCTATTTTCCGACCTACACGCTCGGGAACATTTTTTCCGCCCAGCTCATGCGGGCGGCCCTCGATCGCCATCCGGGCATCCCGGGCGAAATGGCCGCCGGTCGGTTCGACACGCTGCTCGGCTGGCTGCGGACCGAGGTGCACGCCGTCGGCCGCACCCTCGAGTCGGTCCCGCTCGTGACCCGGGCGACGGGCCAGACGGTGTCGGAACGCTGGCTGCTCGAGAGCCTCGAGGAGCGATACGGCCCGGCCCACGGGTTCTGAGCGCGACTCCACGCGCGTTCCGGCCGTGGCGGACGTGTTTCCGGCGGTGGTACACTTGCCTCGACCCAACCAGACCAACCGAGGGGAGACTTCGTCGCATGGCATCCGACACGCCGCCCGATGACGAGCGGAACTCCGCAGAGGATCCGTGGGCCGACCTCGTCGCCGATGCGGCGGGTGACGACGGCGTGGGTGCGTTCGACTTCGCGACACTGGATGCGGGGAGTCGCGAAGAGACGTCGGCCGCGGCTGCGGAAGCCCACGAATCGCCGGCGGAGGACCCCTTCGCGGAACTCGCCGCGGCGTCATCCGCCGACCCGTTCGCGGCGCTCGCGGATGCGGTGCATGC
>DNLZ01000217.1 GCA_003488325.1 Planctomycetaceae bacterium | reverse complement strand
AGCCGGGCATCGACCACGCTGCGTGTCATCGCCTCGCAGAGACCGGCCGACACGAGCGCTTCCCCCGCCCGGCGCACGGTCGTTTCCCGTGCGGACCACTCCACCGGACGCGCGGTGATCGGCACGTCCTCCGGCACCCGGTCGTAGCCCTCGATGCGACCGATCTCCTCGACCAGGTCGATGTCGCGACACACGTCGCGACGCCACGACGGGACGCGCCAGGCTGTCGCGGCCGCCGCGGTCGTCGCCGCCGTGACCGGCACCTCGACGAACCCGAGCGCCGTGAGGATCGCCCGCTGTCGCTCCCGAGGGACGTGGATGCCGAGCACCTCCTCGACACGACGGTCCGCCAGGGGCACGACGGACGGCGTCACTGCGAGCGCGCCGGCGGTCGCGACGCCCCGCTCGAGCGTCCCGCCGGCGATCTCCAGGATGAGCGCCGCGGCACGCCGGCTCGCCCAATCGACCGACTCCGGGTCCGGCACCCTTTCGAACCGGAACGACGAGGCGCTCTGGAGCACGAGCCCGCGGGCCGCGGCCCGCACCGCCAGCGGGGCGAACTGGGCCGATTCGAGGAGCACGTCGCGGGTGTCGCCGGTGATCTCCGTGGCGGCGCCCCCCATCACGCCCGCGAGCGCGACGGGCCCTTCGGCGTCGGCGATCACGCACGTGCCCTCGGGCAGTTCGTACGAGCGGTGGTTGATCGCGGTGAACGCCTCGCCCGGCGTGGCGGTCCGCACGACGATCCGCCCCCCGCGGACGCGTGCGAGGTCGAACGCGTGCAGGGGCTGACCGCACTCGAACATCACGTAGTTCGTCACGTCCACGACGTTGTTGACGCTGCCCACGCCGATCGATTGGAGACGCCGCACGAGCCAGTCGGGGCTCGGCCCCACGCGCACTCCGCGGAGCACCCGGGCGGAATAGAAGGGACACAGATCCGGCGCCGTGATCGACACTGCCACGCTCGCCGCAGCATCCTCCCCCTGCTCGTGCGGGCGGGGGTCTGGGATCCGCAGCGGCCGCGCGAACAGCACCGCCACCTCGCGGGCCACGCCCAGGTGGCCGAGGCAGTCGGGGCGATTGCTCGTCACCTCGATCTCGACGGCCGTGTCGTCGCCATGCACGCGTGTCGATTCGTGGTTGAGTCCGGCGAGCGCGAGCCGCTCCTCGAGAAGCCGGATCGAATCGGGCAGGTCGACGTACTCGGAGAGCCAGTTCGTGGAGACGATCATGTGCTTCGGCGAACGCCCTCAGAACTGTCGCAGGAACCGCACGTCATTGCGGTAGAAGTCACGGATGTCGCTCACGCCATACCGCCGCGCGGCGATTCGCTCCACGCCGAGCCCGAAGGCAAAGCCCGACACCTCGGCCGGGTCGTAGCCGACCGCCGACAGGACGGCCGGATCCACCATGCCCGCGCCCCCCATCTCGACCCACCGGCCGCCCCATTCCATGTCGACCTCGACGCTCGGCTCGGTGAAGGGGAAGAAGGAGGGCCGGAACCGCACGTGGACGTCACCGCCGAGGAAACTCGAGGCGAAGAGCCGCAGCACGCTCTTCAGGTGGGCCATCGTCGTGCCACGCTCGACGAGCAGTCCTTCGACCTGGTGGAACATCGGGTAGTGGGTGGCGTCGGCCGTGTCCGGCCGGTAGACGCGTCCGAGCGAGACGATGCGGAGCGGTGGCCTGCGGGTCTCCATGACACGGATCTGCACCGTGCTCGTCTGCGACCGCAGCAGGAGCGGGTCGGTGCCCCGGGCCACCGCGAGGTAGAAGTTGTCGAGGGGGTCGCGAGCCGGATGCTCCGGGGGGATCGCGAGCGCCTCGAAGTTGTGCCACGGATCCTCGATCTCGGGGCCATCGACGCTCTCGAACCCGAGCCGCGCCATGATCTCCTGCACCCGGCGGATGGTCTGGGTGATGGGGTGCAGGTGGCCCCGCGGCACCGGCTCTCCCGGCAGCGTGACGTCGATCGGCACGACGTGCGCTGCGACGCGTTCGACCCGGGCCTGTGCGGCGGCGAGCAGGACACCGACCGCCTCTTTGGCCTCGTTGAAATGCCGGCCGGCCGCCGGCTTGTCGCCTGCCGGAATCGCCCCGAGCATCTTTTGGAGGCTCTTGAGGCGGCCGCTGCGGGCGCCGAGGAACTCGACTCGGGCGGCTTCCACGGCGTTGGCGTCGGAGGCCGTGCCGAGGGCGGCCTCAGCCTCGACCCTGAGCCGCTCGAGTTCGGCACGAAACGTGTCGAGCGCCGCGGTGTTCACGTCACGCAGTCCGCGGCGTCCAAGGGCCGCGGCCTCAGGCGGCGGCCGGCTCGGGCAGACCGAGCGCCTTGCGAACGGCGACCACGACGGCATCGAATCCAGTGGGATCGAGGATCGCCATTTCCGACAGCGTGCGCCGATCGAGCTCGCAACCGATCTTCTCCAGACCGGCGATGAACTGGCTGTAGCGGATGCCACGCTGACGGACAGCCGCATTGATCCGGATGATCCACAGGCGCCGAAAATCCCGCTTGCGCCGCCGGCGATCCCGGTGGGCGAACACGCCGGCACGGACGATCGACTCCTTGGCCGTCCGCAGCAGCCGCCGTCGGCCGCCGACGGAGCCCTTCACCCGCTTGAACAGCCGCTTCTTCGCCCGGAGGCGGGGAACGACACTCTTCGTACGCATGTCGAGAATCCTTGTCGGTCGGTGTCCCGGCGTAGGCCGGGGGCCGGTGACCGAGGGCAAGCCTACGAGCCATCGACGCCCTCGAGCCAACAACGCCCTGGCATGGCGGGACGCTGGGCCGCGGGAGGGATCGTGAAGGGTGCCGCAGAACGGGAAAAAATGCAAGGGCCGACCGCCGTTCGCCGCCCGCGGGACGAGGGTGTCGGGCCATGCTATGCTTTTCAGTTGATTTCCCCGCTCGATCGGGATCCACACTGGCTCGTGGAGGGTGTGATGGCGGTCTCGACCTGGTTGATATCCGGGTGGTGCGCCCGTGGTGGGCGGCGGTCGCCCGGCGGATCGCTGCGGTCGCCTTCGCCCACGAGGACGGTGGGCTGGACGCGGAGTTGGCCGTGTCTGCTCGTCCTGGCGGCGGCGGGTGCGATGCCCGCGGATGCGGCGGAGGCGACGAAGACGCCGGCGGGACCGGTCAGTTTCTTCCGCGACGTGCGGCCGCTCTTCCAGGCCCGTTGCCAGGGCTGTCATCAGCCGGCGAAGGCCGAAGGCGGGTATGTGATGACCGAGGTCGCCCGCCTCTTTGCTGCCGGCGACTCAGGCACTGCCGGCGTCGTTCCGGGCAAGCCCGAGGAGAGCCACCTGCTCGCCCAAATCACCCCCGATGCGACGGGGGCCGCAGAAATGCCAAAGGGCGGATCCCCGCTCGCCTCGCTCGAGATCGACCTCGTGCGCCGGTGGATCGCCGAGGGCGCCCAGGATGACACGCCGCCGAGCGCGGGCCAACGGGTCGATGCGGAGCACCCGCCGGTCTACACGCGGCAGCCCGTCGTCGCGTCGCTCGATTATTCCCCCGATGGCAGCCTGCTGGCCGTGGCGGGCTTCCACGAGGTGCTCCTGTTCGATCGCGCCGCAGCGCGGGATGCAGCGGCAGGCCCGCTCGAACCGAAAATGCGGCTCATCGGTCTCTCGGAACGGATCGAGCGGGTGCGATTCTCGCCCGACGGCAGCCGGCTTCTCGTGACGGGCGGCAACCCCGCCCGGATGGGCGAGGTCCAGATCTGGAACGTGGCCGACGGCACGCTTCGGCGGTCGATTCCCGTCGGTTTCGACACCGTCTTCGGCGGGTGCTGGTCACCCGACGGCACGCTCGTCGCCTTCGGATGCACCGACAACAGCGTGCGGGCGGTCCACGCCGAAACGGGAGAGCAGGTGCTTTTCCAGGGAGCCCACGAGGACTGGGTGCTCGACACGGTCTTCGCGCCGAAGGGGGACCATGTCATTTCGGTGGGCCGCGACATGACGGTGAAGCTCACGGAGCTCGCCACGCAACGATTCATCGACAACATCACGTCGATCACACCCGGAGCCCTGCGTGGCGGCCTCACGGCCGTCGATCGGCATCCAGTGCTCGATCACGTCGTCGCGGCGGGCTCGGACGGCACACCGCGGGCCTACCGCATCCACCGGCATGCCAAGCGGGTGATCGGTGACGACGCGAACCTGATCTTCCCACTGTTTCCCGTCGAAGGCCGCGTGTCGGCCGTGCGGTTCTCGCGGGACGGTCGTCGGATCGCCGCCGTCGGCGGGCTCGACGGCCGTGGCGAACTGGTCGTCTGCTCCTACGACATGGAGTCCGACGTGCCGCAGCGCATCCTCGACATCATGGCGAAGGTGCCGGGCGAGACACGCCGCAAGGGCAGCCAGCGGAGCGACGCGGAGTGGGCCTCGCTCGACGAGTTTCGCGAGGCCACGACGAAGCTGCTCTGCCGCGTCCCTCTGCCCGATGGCGTGGCGTATGCGGCGGCGTTCGCGCCTTCCGGCGACGAGGTCGCCGTGGCAGGAGCGGACGGGATCGTCCGCTGCTTCGACGCCTCGACCGGCGCGGAAAAGGATCGCTTCCCGGTCGCCCGCATCGACGCCGTCGCGGCGGCCGAGGCGGGGGTGGCCCTGCCCTGGCCCCCGGAAGCTTCGATCGAGCCGGAGCCCGCGGCGCCCGCGGCGGTGACTGCGCTGCGCATCGAGCCGGCCGAGGCGGTGCTCGCCGGCCCGTTCGCGACGGCCCAGCTCGTCGTGACCGGGGCGCTCGCCGACGGACGGGCGGTCGACCTGACCCGGTCGGTTCGCTACGAAATGGCCCCCGAGCAGGGTGCTGCACCGGGGGCGGCGGAGATCGTGTCGATCGGTCCTGCGGGCCTGCTCCGTCCCCGCGGGGACGGCCGCGGAGCGATCCGCGTCGTGTACTCGCCCGCGGCTGTCGACGGTCAGAACGTCGCTCCCGTGACGGCGACGCTGCCGGTGACGGTCGAGGGCACCTCCGGCCCGGTGCATGTCGACTTCGTACGCGACGTCAATCCGGTGCTCGCGCGGCTCGGCTGCAACCAGGGAACGTGCCACGGCGCGGCCAAGGGCAAGAACGGTTTCAAGCTCTCCCTGCGTGGCTATGACCCCATCTTCGACGTGCGGGCCTTCACCGACGAGCACGGCAGCCGCCGCGTGAACGTCGCGAGTCCAGACGACAGCCTCATGCTGCTCAAGGCGTCCGCGACGGTCCCGCATGTCGGCGGACTGCTCACGAAGCCGGACGACCCCGCCTACCAGACCATCCGTCGTTGGATCGACGAGGGTGCCAGGCTCGACCTCACGACCCCGCGAGTCGCCTCGATCGCCGTGTCGCCCGCAGGCGCCGTCATCGACGCGCCGGGACGGCGTCAGCAGTTCCGGGTGGTGGCGACGTTCACCGACGGTTCGACCCGTGACGTGACCCGCCACGCCTTCCTCGAGAGCGGCAACGGGGAGGTCGCCACGGCCGACACGACAGGTCTCGTCACGGCGGTGCGCCGGGGCGAGTCGCCGATCCTCGTGCGGTATGAGGGCGCCTACGCGGCCGTCACGCTCACGGTGATGGGCGATCGCGCCGGATTCCAGTGGCGGCAGCCGGAGAGCTGGGGGCCGATCGACGACCTCGTCGCGACGAAGTGGCAGTCGATGCAGATCGAGCCGGCTCCGCTCTCGACCGACGTGGATTTTCTGCGCCGCGTCACGCTCGACCTCACCGGACTCCCTCCGCGGGTCGCCGACGTCAAGACATTCCTCGCCGACCGTCGTGACCCGCGCATCAAGCGGGCCGAACTGGTCGCACGACTCGTGGGGAGCGAGGCGTTCGTCGAGCACTGGACCAACAAGTGGGCCGACCTGCTTCAGGTGAATCCCAAGTTCCTCGGCACCGAGGGGGCGGCCGGACTGCGGGCGTGGATCGGCGGCCACGTCGCGGCGAACACGCCCTACGACGCGTTCGCCCGCGCGATCCTGACGGCGGCGGGGTCGAACCGTGAGAATCCCGCCGCGGCGTACTTCAAGACGCTGCGCGATCCGCTCAACACGATGGAGAACACGACGCACCTCTTCCTCGGCGTGCGGTTCAACTGCAACAAGTGCCACGACCATCCGTTCGAGCGGTGGACGCAGGACCAGTACTACGAGACGGCCGCCTTCTTCGCGCAGGTGCAGCTCTCGAAGGATCCCGAAAGCAAGGATCGCACGATCGGCGGCACGGCCGTCGAGGGTGCGAAGCCTCTCTGGGAGATCGTCAAGGACGCCGGCGACGGGGAGGTCACGCACGAGCGCACGGGCAAGGCGGTGGCGCCCAAGTTCCCGTTCGACTGCCGTTTTTCCGCGAAGGATGGGGCCAGCCGCCGGGATACGTTCGCCGCCTGGCTCACCTCTCCCGACAACGCGTACTTCGCGAGGAGCTACGTGAACCGGATGTGGGGCTACCTCTTCGGCGTCGGCATCATCGATCCCATCGACGATATCCGCGCCGGCAACCCGGCCTCGAATCCGGCCCTGCTCGAGCACCTCACCCGTTCCTTCGTGGCGAGTGGTTTCGACACGCGGCGGCTCCTCATGGAAATCTGCACGTCGCGCACCTACGGGCTCGCCATCGACTCGTCGAAGTGGAATGAGGACGATTCCATCAACTACTCGCACGCGCTGCCGCGGCGGCTCCCCGCCGAGACGCTCTTCGACTCGCTGCATGCGGTCGTCGGCGTGCCGACGCAGTTCCCGGGCTATCCCGCCGGCACCCGTGCCGCGGCCCTGCCGGACGTCTCCTCGAAGCTGGGCGGCGGATTCCTCCAGACCTTCGGCCGGCCCGCCCGCGAGAGCGCCTGCGAATGCGAGCGGAGCGCGGGCGTCGCGCTCGGGCCCGTGATGGCGCTGGTGAGCGGACCGGCCGTCGGCGACCTGCTCGCCGACTCGAAGAGCGAGCTCGCCCGTCTCGTCGCCTCCGAACAGGACGACGGGCGGCTGGTCGACGAGGTGTTCCTGCGAATCCTCAATCGGCCGAGCCGCTCCGAGGAGGCGGCGGCGATGGGCAGGCTCATGGGCGACATCGCGGTGGATCACGAGGCGCTCGTGGCCGAGCTCGCCACCGCGGAGGCTTCGTGGAAGGTGGAGCGGGCCCGGCTGGAGCAGTTGCGGCAGGAGGCGATCGCGGGCGCCCGACGTTCGCTCGACGAGGCGCGGGCCGTCTACGAGCCGCGACGCATCGAATTGGAGAACGCCCGGGCCGATCGGTTCGTCAAGGCCGTCGACGCCGTGGAGCGACTGCACGCGGCCCCGGACGCAGCCGTCGCCCGTCTGGAGGCCGAGGCGGCGAAGGCCCCGCGCTGGGCGGTCGCCATGCCGGAACGCGTGGAATCGGCCGTGAAGGCGACGCTCGAGACGCTGCCCGACGGGAGCGTGCGCGTATCGGGCAAGGACGGCATCGAAACGACGACGCTCGTCACGACCGTGTGGCTGCCGAAACTCACCGGACTGCGGCTCGAGGCGCTGGCGGATCCTGCGCTGCCACGTCACGGCCCCGGCCGGTCTCCCGACGGCAACTTCGTGGTCAATGAGATCACCGTCGACGTGCAGCCGCTGGCCGCCCCCGGCGGGAGCCGACGCATCGCGTTCCACAAGGGCCAGGCGACCTTCTCCCAGGCCAACATGGGACCGGACACGGCGGTCGATGGGGACCTCAACGCGGGCCGCGGATGGGCGGTGTCACCACGTCCGGGAGAGGATCACTGGGCGGTCTTCGAGGCGAAGGAGCCGCCCTCCTTCTCCGGTCCGATGCAGGTGACGGTCCGCATCGAACAGAAGTTCGCCGGCGGAAAGCACGCCCTCGGGCGGTTTCGGATCTCGTTCACCGACTCGTCGAGCCCGCTGACGCTCGGCCCGCCCGAACTGGCCGCGCGGCTGGCGTCGATCCCGCGGGAGCGACGGAGTCCTGCGGAATCCGCATGGCTCTCGGAGATCGCGCAGGCCCGTGACCCGGAGCGAATCAAGGCGGCGGCCGAATTGCGGGCCGCGGCCGACCCGCTGCCTCCTGATCCGAACGTCGTCGCACGCGCGGCCGACCTTGCGGAGGCGGAGAAGCCCGTTCAGGATGATCCCGCCATCGTCCGTCTCCGCTCCGACGTCGCGGCGAGCACCCGGCAGGTGGCTGATCGTCGGCTCACGGCGGTGCAGGATCTGGCGTGGGCGCTGATCAACAGTCCGGCGTTCTTCTTCAACCACTAACCACTCGGTGAGGGTGCTTCCATGCTCGTCATCCCAGGCCGTCCCGGCAAGGACCTCTGCGACGCCAACCTCGGCACGAGCCGCCGCGCCATCCTCAGGGCGGGTGCCATCGGCTTCTTCGGGATCTCGCTGCCGAACGTGCTCAGGCTCCAGGCCGCCGCCAACGAGCTCAAGCCGGTGACCGGACGGGCGGCGGCGCCCGGCTGGAATCGCGCCAAGAGCGTCGTGCTCGTCTACCTGCAGGGCGGCCCGAGCCACATCGACCTCTGGGACCCGAAAGAGAACGTGCCCGACAACGTCCGCAGCACGTTCAAGAGCATTCCCACGAAACTGCCCGGCGTGCAGTTCACGGAGAATCTGCCCAAGCTCGCGCAGGTCAATGACCGCTTCACGATGGTGCGGTCGATGAACTACACGCCCAACGGCCTGTTCAACCACACCGCGGCGATCTACCAGATGATGACGGGGTACACCACCGACAAGGTGAGCCCGTCGGGCCAGCTCGAGCCGCCGAACGCGAAGGATTTCCCGAACTTCGGCTCGAACATCGTGCGTCTGAAGCCGTCCGAGGAGCCGATGCTGCCGTTCGTGATGCTGCCGCGGCCGCTCCAGGAGAGCAACGTGGTGGGCAAGGGCGGTACGGCCGGCTTCCTCGGACGCGATTTCGACCCGTACACGCTCTATCCGGACGGCGACGATCTCGACATGCGGAAGATGGACCGTCTCCGGGTCGACGACCTGCAGCTGCGCACCGACGTCTTCGCCAAGCGGCTCGAACGGCGCGCCCGTCTGCGTCAGCTCATCGACGGCGCCATGCCCGAGCTCGACAAGGCGGTGGCCGACTACAAGCTCGACGAGTACTACGAACAGGCTCTGGGGCTCGTCATCTCCGGGCGGGCCCGCGAGGCCTTCGCGATCGAGCGCGAGGAGGCCAAGCTCCGCGATGCCTACGGACGCAACACGTTCGGCCAGAGCCTGTTGCTCGCGCGGCGGCTCGTCGAGGCGGGCACCCGGGTCGTCGAGGTCATCTGGCCGAAGGTCGCGAACTCCGACAACCACTCGTGGGACCATCACGTCGGACTCGACCAGCGGATGAAGAACCAGTCGGGGCCGATGCTCGACGGCGGCCTCTCGACCTTCATCGCCGACATGGACGACCGCGGCCTGCTCGACGACACCCTGGTCGTCGTGGTCGGTGAGTTCGGTCGGTCGCCGCAGAAGGGCGTCAGCACGTCAGGCAACGGCAACTCGGCCGACGGCCGCGACCATTGGCCGTACTGTTTCTCGGCGGTGCTCGCGGGAGCGGGGATCCGGCGTGGTCACGTCCATGGCAGGAGCGATGCCACCGCCTCGGCACCTCTCGAGGATGCGGTGCATCCGACGGAACTGCTGGCGACGATCTACCATGCGTGCGGCATCGATCCCGAGACGATCGTTTTCAATCACCTCAATCAGCCGCGCGAGCTCGTCAAGGCTCAGGCAGTCACGAAACTTTTCGGGTGACCACGCGCGGGGGCGGGAGGATTGTTCCTCCCCCCTGGAACGCCGGACCGTCACTGCAGACAAGCCGAACCTGCTCTGGGAGTTCGATGCTCGGACGCATTCCGAATCGGTGTGCGCCGCCGCGGCTGCCACGTCCTCGCGCCGTCTCCTCAGGACGTGCTCTAGACCTTAAACAAGCGAAGGTCGAACCGCCTGAAGGGCCGAAGCCGCGCCGCGCGGTCCGTGCGCACCATGTCCG
>DNLZ01000216.1:1165-4903 GCA_003488325.1 Planctomycetaceae bacterium | reverse complement strand
ACAGCCGCGGCGGAACGAGAGGGGCCGCTCAGGGAAACGGCTGAAGCTCCGCGACGCCACCCTCGATCGTGAGGCTCGCGACGGGGGTGCCCTCGGGCACGGGGGTCGCGCCGTCGCGACGGGTCAGCGAGAGCGTCTGCTGGCCACCGAGGTGCTCCGCGAGCCGCCTTTCGAGCGCCTTCTGGTCCGGCTCCGGCAGCTTCGAGAACGTCTCCCGGCCACGGCACTTCGGGAAGGCGCTGCAGCCGAGCCACGGACCGCGCTTGCCGTCACGCAGGTTGAGGTGCGCCCCGCACTTCGTGCAGACGAGGTCGGTCACGAGCGGTGGGGGTGACGGGAACTTCACGGCTCCCTTGCGGTCGATGTTGAGAATGAAGGGGGGCGGCTCGTCGGGAGCATCCTTGCCCTTCTGCTTGACGGGTCGCGGCCGGTCCTCGACGAGAAAGTCTCCGAATCGGCCCGTGCGCTTCACCATCGGCACGCCACCGGGCGAGAGGAGGTCGATCTGCTCCGGCAGGAGAGGCCGGCCGCTGCGGTCGACGGGCATCGCGAACGAGCAGGCGGGCACCTCCTTCGGCTTCGCCGTCCGGCGACGGCTCCCCTTCGCGGGCGGCGGCGGTGGCACCGTCACCTTCTCGTTGTAGCCGCTGCAGGACAGGAACCGGCCCTTCTTGCCGAGCCGGTATTCCAGCTGGCGACCGCACTCGGGACAGGCGTAGGGGGCGGGGTCGGCCTTCGCCTTCTCGTGCTGCTCCTGGAGGGCCGTCTCGAGCTTCGGGGAGAGCTCGTCGTGAAACTCGTGGAGCATGTCGGTCCACGGCTTCGTGCCCTGGGCCACCTGGTCGAGTTCACGCTCGATCTCGCGGGTGTACCCGATCTCGATGAACTGGTCGCGGAACCCCCGCTTGAGGAAGCCGGTCACCGCCTCGCCGAGCGCGGTTGCGTGGAAGCGGCGCTCGTGCTGCTCGACGTAGCCGCGACTCTCGATGACGTTGATGATGCTCGCGTACGTGGAGGGACGGCCGATCCCCTCCTCCTCGAGCTTCTTCACGAGGCTGGCCTCGGTGTAGCGGGGAGGGGGTGCCTGGAACTTCTGCCGCGGCTCGATGTCGAGCGGGGCGAGGCTCGCACCCTTGTCGAAGCTCGGCAGCACCTGCTCGCCGTCGTCGCGAGGCACGCCGCTGATGCGATAGAAGCCGTCGAACCGCAGCACGCGCCCGGTCGCCTTGAACACCGCCCCGGTGTCGCGGTCGCTGCGTCGCATGCGCACGGCGGTCGAATCCCACTGCGCGTCGGTGGTCTGGCAGGCGAGAAATCCCTGCCAGATGAGCCGGTAGAGCTTCAGCTGCTCGTCGGTGAGCGCGCCGGCGATCCGGTCCGGCTCGCGGAAGGCGTCGGTCGGCCGGATTGCCTCGTGCGCCTCCTGGGCACTCTCGTTGCTGCTCGTGTAGACCCGCGGTGCATCGGGCAGGTAGGCGTCGCCGAGCCGTTCCTGGAGATACCGCCGGGCCATGCCGATCGCCTCGCCCGAGAGATTCGTCGAGTCGGTCCGCATGTAGGTGATGAGCCCCACGCGTCCCTCGTCGGGGAGGTCGATGCCCTCGTAGAGCTGCTGGGCGATCCGCATCGTGCGGTCGGTCGACATGCCCAGGCGGCTGCTCGCGGCCTGCTGCAGCGTGCTCGTGATGAAGGGGGGATAGGGCCGTGAGCGGGTGCGGGTGACGTCGATGCTCTCGACGGTGTAGCGGGCCGCGGGATCGGGTCGGCCGACGAGCCGCACGACCGTGCGGCCCCGGCCCCGGCCGTCCGGGTTGGTCGTGCGCTCGATCGCGATCTCCAGCAGTCCGGCCGCCTCGGCCGCCGAGCGCGCGTCGTCCGCGAGATCGACCGTCGACGTGTTTTCCGCCTCGATGCGGAGCGGCTTCCCGCCACACTCGACCATTTCGCAGAGCAACGCCCGCCGGTCGGCGAGCCATGCCATCCGGTCCCGCACGAGCGGCGGCCGGCCGCGTTCGTCGCGAGCGTCCATGAACGTGCGCCAGGCCGAGTGCAGGGCGGCCGCGGCGGCGACGTCGAACGTCATCAGTGCCGAGACCTCCCACGACTCTGCCGGAAGGAAGGCGCGGATCTCCTCCTCACGGTCCACGACGATCCGCGTCGCCACGCTCTGCACGCGGCCGGCACTCAGCCCACCGGCCACCTTTTTCCAGAGGATCGGCGAGACCTGGTAGCCGACGATCCGGTCCACGATCCTGCGTGCCTGTTGCGCCTCGACCCGCGGCATGTTGATCGCCCGGGGGGTCTGGAAGGCCCGCTGCACCTCGGACTTCGTGATCGCGTCGAACGTCACGCGCTTGGCCCGGCCGGGATCGACGCCGAGCACCTGCGTCAGGTGCCATGCGATGGCCTCCCCCTCGCGGTCGAGGTCGGTGGCGAACCAGACGTCGCTCGCGCCCTTGGCGAGCTTCCGCAGTTCGGTGACCGTCTTCACCTTGTCTCGGTCGATCTCGTATGTCGGCGCGAAGTCATGCTCGAGATCGACGCCCGGCACGGGCTGCCGCGAGCCCTTCGGGGCACGGCTCGGCAGGTCGCGGATGTGGCCGATCGAGGCCTTCACCACGAAGCCCTTGCCGAGGTACTTCTCGATGGTCTTCGCCTTGGCGGGACTCTCGACGATGACCAGTTCGTAGCCCCCGTTCGGGGCGCGTGTCGGGGCGGAGCGTCGGCCGCCCGGTTCCCGGACGGGAGCCGCGACACGTCGTGCGCGCTTCGCGGCGGCTCGTTTGGCGGGCTTCTTCGCCATGGTCGGGGGCATCCGGGTGTTTCGGCACGGCTGCGGGCATGCCGAGCGTGGCGACGGGAACGGCAGGGGCGGGCGGGTGGATCGCGTCGACGACGTGCCACGGGCCGACGAGGCTCGGGGATTGGCGCCACCCGGGTCACGGCCCACAATCTGCGGACCTTCTCGGGAAGGACAGCGTTACCCTCCCACTTCCCGGCTTGTCAAGCCTCGGCGATTGCTTCGTCGGGCCGTAACCCCAGGGCGGAGCCATGGCCGGTTCGTTCGACATCTTTCGGAAATACCAGCGTTCGCTGCTCGTTTTCGTGGCGATCCTGGCGATGCTCGCCTTTTTCGTGCTGCCCCCGTTCCTGCAGATGGGGACCGGGATGGCGGGCACCGACCCGGTCGTCGCGACCTGGAGCGGGGGCGAGCTCCGCGAGAGCGGGATCGCGCGCGCGACGGCGATGCGCTCCGTGCTCAATCAGTTCCTGCTCGACGCCGTGGCCGCGGCCGGCCGCGACCCGGGACGCACGCGACTCCTGCCCGACGAGGAGGAGGACGTCGTCCGCACGATGCTGCTGGCGGAGGAGGCGCGGGCGAACGGACTCGTGGTGAGCAACACCGCCATCAACGAATTCCTCGCGCAGTGGACCAACGACATGGTGGGGCCCGCTCAGTTCGAGGAGATCATCGCCCGCAGGCGGTCTGGGCCGTTCCCCGTGTCGCCCAGCGACGTGTTCGATGCCCTGCGCACCGTGCTGCTGGCGAACCGTATGGAGCGGCTGTTCCTCACCGGCTTCGCCGGCGACCCGCCCGGGCAGCGCTGGGACTACTTCAGACGCTTGGAGCAGGCGGCCAACGTGGAGGTCGTTCCGGTCGTGGTGGAGCGATTCGCCGACCAGGTGGCGGCGCCGAGCCGACCGGCGCTCGAGGCCTTCTTCGCCCGCCATAAGGAC
>DNLZ01000216.1:566-742 GCA_003488325.1 Planctomycetaceae bacterium | reverse complement strand
GAGAAGGTCACCGACGAACAGGTGAAGGAGTTCTACGAGGCCAACAAGGAGCGGCTCTACAAGGCTCGCCCGCCGGCCGCACAAGACCCCGACGCGGAGAAGACCGATCCATCCGCCGACACAAAGCCGCCCGAGGCCGCAAAGCCGGAATCGGCCCCGTCCGATTCCAAGCCTGA
>DNLZ01000216.1:0-165 GCA_003488325.1 Planctomycetaceae bacterium | reverse complement strand
GACGAGGAAACCGAAGCTGCGATCGATGTCCTGACCGGTACGGCCACAAGCGCTGAGCCCAAGGCAGAGGATCAAGGTGAGTCCAAACCCGCTGACGCGCCCGCGGCGAAGCCGGAATCGAAGCCTGAAGAAAAACCCGGCACCACTCCGGACTCCGAGTCCGAG
>DNLZ01000242.1:6588-6736 GCA_003488325.1 Planctomycetaceae bacterium | reverse complement strand
AGCCGCACCGCCCCGCTCACGGCCGCCCGCACGGGTCTCCCGTCCCCGGCCGGCTGCCTCCGCCGGGGGCTCGTTGCAGCGGGGGATCGATCGCCGGAGCAGGTGCTCGATGGCGTCGAGCCGGTCCCGCTCCTCCGGATCACAGAAG
>DNLZ01000242.1:6135-6295 GCA_003488325.1 Planctomycetaceae bacterium | reverse complement strand
CCGCTCCTCCGGATCACAGAAGGCCAGCGCCTCGCCACTCTGCCCCGCCCTGCCGGTGCGTCCGATGCGATGCACGTAGGTCTCAGGCTCGTGGGGCAATTCGTAATTGATCACATGCGACACGTCGTCGACGTCGAGGCCGCGGGCGGCGATGTCGGTG
>DNLZ01000242.1:2971-5839 GCA_003488325.1 Planctomycetaceae bacterium | reverse complement strand
CCGCGGGCGGCGATGTCGGTGGCGATGAGCACCGGTGGTCGCGGAGACTTGAAGGCGGCAAGCGCCCGCTCCCGCTGACCCTGCGACTTGTTGCCGTGGATCGCCGCCGCGGGGATGCCCGCCTTCGCGAGGTCGCGATGGAGTTTGTCGGCTCCGTGCTTCGTGCGCGTGAAGACGATCACCCGCTCCATCGGCCGCTCGTGGAGCAGCGTGACGAGCAGCGACTTCTTGTCTCGCTTCGGCACGAAGTGCACCGACTGGCTCACCGTCTCGGCGGGAGTCGCCTGCGGCGCGGCCTGCACCTCCAGCGGATCACGCAGCATCGTGCCGGCGAGTTCACGCACCTCCCGGGGCAGCGTCGCCGAGAAGAGGAGCGTCTGCCGGGCGGCAGGCACGAGCGCGACGATCCGTCGCATGTCGTGGATGAAGCCCATGTCGAGCATCCGGTCGGCCTCGTCGAGCACGAGCCACCGGACGGCGCGGAGATCGACGAAACGCTGTCCCACGAGGTCGAGCAGGCGACCCGGCGTCGCGACGAGGACGTCGACCCCCCGCCGCATCGCGCCTTCCTGCGGCCGCTGGCTCACGCCGCCATGGATCACCGCCGCCGTGAGACCGGCATGGCGGCCATAGGCACGAAAGCTCGCGTGGATCTGGGCGGCGAGTTCCCGCGTCGGCGCGAGCACGAGCGCCCGGCAGCGGTGTGCCTCGCGCGGACCGGGCGTCGCGAGCATCTGCTCGATGATCGGCAGCGCGAAGGCCGCCGTCTTGCCCGTGCCGGTCTGGGCGCAGCCGAACAGGTCGCGTCCGGCGAGCACATGCGGAATGGCGCGCGTCTGGATCGGCGTCGGCTCCGCGTACCCCTCGTCGGCGAGGGCGCGCAGGAGCGGTTGGGAGAGGCCGAGGTCCGCGAAGGCGCCGGTGACCGGGTGCTGGCCGGTCGGGGAATCGGCGAGGGATCGGGGAGCGTTGACGTGGTGGGACAAGAGTCGTTCCTGGGAGAAAGGTGCCCGGAGAGGCGGATGCTTGGCCACGGTGGCGCTGCGATCCCGGCGATGGATCACGGCCTGCCAAGCAAAACGAACCCCGAAGGACGAAACGGACGACCGTTTCAGGCCTTCGACAAGGTGCGGCGCATGAGAGATGCGATCGCGGCGAAGCGTCGGACCATGTCGGGTCCCCGCCAGCCATCATCGATTCCAGACATCGGAAGTGTAGCACATGCCGCTCACCGCCACAAACCGGTTGGGCACTCCCCATCGCGGCGCACCCTGTCCGATTGCCACCTGCCCGCCGGTGAATGACAATCCCGTGTGTCACGCAGGACCGCTGCGAGCGTGGTCGCGCGGGTGTGACCCGTCTTCGTGACCGCACCTCAGCCGGGGGAGGGACTGTCGTCATGCCCGCACCCCGCAGTGCGCCCGCAAACCGCGATTCGACCGCACCCGTGTCGATGCGGGGTGTCGCCGTCGGTGCGACCGCGGTCATCCTCGTCATCGCATGCCTCGGCGCCGTCGCCTGGTACGCGGGCTGGTTCCGCCGGCCCGAGGATCCTCGCGTCGTCGCGATCGGCGACCTGATGCGCGACCTGCTCGAAAAGGAACGGCGACGGACCGGGCCCGCCACGTTCATGACCGCGATCGAACGGGTTTCCGGGATCGTCACGGTCGGCATGAAGGTGAACGAACTGCCGCAGGATCTGCGGCCTCGCGTCATGCCGCTCGCGATGGGTGTCATGATGGACCATCTCGACGACCGCATGAACGCCTACTTCGCCCTCCGGACATCGGAGGACCGCACCAGGTTCATCGACGGAGAACTCGCCCAGATGGACTTCCTCAAGCGCGCGTTCGAGGCGCAGGGGAAGGGAGGCGGCGGTCCCGACGGGAGGCCTGGCGGGGACAAGGGCCCGCGCGGACCGGACGGCGGACCGTCCTCCGGCTCTGGTCAGACCCGCGAGCAGCGGTTCACGAAATGGGTGCTCGACCGCACGACACCCGAAAAACGGGCGCGACTCAGCGAGTACATCGGCGCCTTCGAGCGGCGCATCGCGCAGACGGGCCGCAAGCCTCTCTGAGCCGCGGACGCTGGGCGTCGTGCGCCCACGCGCCGCCGGAGGTCAGGCCTTCACCCGCTCGAGATACTCGCCGGTGCGGGTGTCGACCTTGATCATGTCGCCCTGCTCGATGAACGCCGGCACGATCACCTCGGCGCCGGTTTCCAGCTTGACCGGCTTCGTGAGGTTCGTGGCCGTGTTGCCCCGCACGGCGGGCTCGGCGTATTCGATCTTCAGCACCATGTGGTTGGGCGGCTCCATCGAGATGGGATTCCCGTTGTAGAGCAGCATCGAGCAGACGGTGCCCTCCTTGATCCACTTCCAGGCGTCGTCCACCTGCTCCGCCGAGAGCTCGTACTGCTCGTAGTTCGCGTTGTCCATGAAGACGAACTGCTCGCCCTGCTTGTAGAGGAACTGTGCGTCGATGGTGGAGATGTCGGCCGCGTCGAGCGAATCACCGCTCTTGTACGTGCGGTCGAGCACCGTGTTTCGCAGCAGGTTCCGCAGCTTGCACTTGTAGAGGGCCTGTCCCTTCCCCGGCTTCACGAAGTTGCACTCGATCATGATGTAGGGGTCGCCGTCGATCTGGACCTTGAGCCCCTTCTTGAATTCACTCGTGTTGTAGGCAGGCACGGCTGGCGGACACTCCAGGGGGAGAATGCGTTGGTTTCGGCGCGCCGGCCCCGTATGCTGCGACGGCGCCCCGGAGGCACGACGAACCGCCAAGCGTCGCCGCACGGGGGAAGCCTGTCAACGTCCGTGGCTGCCGCGCCGCCTCCGCTCCTGCCTCCCGTGGGCGCCATGCACGTGCC
>DNLZ01000242.1:521-2606 GCA_003488325.1 Planctomycetaceae bacterium | reverse complement strand
GGCGGCCCCGTCGGAGGATCGGTGGCGGCGGGAACTCGCCGACGCGATCCGCGACCCGGAGGACCTGTGTCGTGAGCTCGGGCTCGACCCGTCGCTCGCCGCCGCGGCACGGCCTGCGACGGCCGACTTTCCCCTCCTCGTGCCGCGCGGGTTCGCGGCGCGGATGCGACACGGCGATCCTCACGATCCACTTCTCATGCAGGTGCTGCCCGTCGGCGCGGAGCGAGACGACGTCGCGGGGTTCACGGCTGATCCGGTGGGCGAGCAGGGCACGCTCCCCGCTCCCGGGCTCGTGCGGAAGTACGCGGGCCGCGCGCTCGTGCTGCTCGGCGGCGCGTGTGCCGTCCACTGCCGGTACTGCTTTCGCCGCGCGTTTCCCTACGTCGAGCACGGCGCCACGACGGCGGGCGTCGAGGCCGCGCTCGAGGCGGTCGCGGGGGACGACTCGATCGCCGAGGTGATCCTCTCGGGGGGAGACCCGCTCCTCGTGGACGACGCACGGCTCGGCGCCGTCGTGCGGCGGCTCGATGCGATCCCGCACGTGCGCCGCCTGCGCATCCACACGCGGCTGCCGGTCGTGCTCCCGTCGCGCGTCACACCCGGGCTGACGGGCCTCCTCGCGGCGAGCCGGCTCACGCGCGTCGTCGTCATCCACGCCAACCATGCGCGGGAGCTCGATGGCGACGTCGCCCTGGCGGTCCGCCGGCTCGCGGAAACGCCGGCCCTCGTGCTCAATCAGGCCGTCCTCCTCGCCCGGGTGAACGACTCGATCGCCGCGCAGACGGCGCTCGCCGAGCGACTCGTCGAGGTGGGCGTCGTGCCGTACTACCTGCACCTGCTCGATCGGGTGGCCGGCTCGGCGCACTTCGAGGTGGACGAGGCGCGCGCGAGGGCGATCGTGGAATCGCTGCGCGCATCGCTGCCCGGCTACGCCGTGCCACGCCTGGCCCGTGAGGTTCCGGGCGAACCGGCCAAGGTCTGGCTGGCGTGAGCGCGTTTCCCGGGATCGGCGCGACCGGATGTCGGGTCCGCCGCGGTCCGCGACCATCGACCATCGTCGGCACACGCCTCCACGCACGTGCCGCTACACTGCTCGGGCAGGCGTCCGTCGACGGCGATGCCGGGACCGCGGAGGTGGTGGACGATGAAGATCCTGATCGGGCTCGATGGCTCATCCAGGTCGCTCGACGCGGTCCGGCTCGTCGGCCGGCTCGTCGATCCGCGCGTCGACGAGGTCGACTTCTATTTCTCACCGGTCGAGATGGAGCGGCGGCTGCCGGCGGCGCAGCGCGGACTCGTCGCTGGCGTCGCCGAGGCGCTGCGGGCGGAGGCGACCTCCCGACTGCCCGAGACCATGGCGCGTCCGCCGCGGCTCGTGACCACGCCGAAGGCGCCGGCCGTCGGTCTGCTCGACGCCGCCGCCGAAGGGCACGCGGACCTTGTGGTGGTCGGTGCGCGCGGCCATGGCGCGATCGAGGGATTCCTGCTCGGGAGCGTGTCGCGGGCGGTGGTGCACGGGACGACGCTCCCCGTGCTCGTGGCCCGCATGCCGCCTCCCACGGAACGCCCCCTGCGCGTCCTCGTCGGGCACCGGCCGGCGAGCGCATCGAGCATCGCGACCCTGCTCGGTCGGCTGCACTGGCCCGATGACACCGACGGACGTGTCATCGGCGTGGCGGAATCGCTGCTGGCGGGTCCGCTTCCCCCCTGGCTCGAGCAGCGGGCGCGCGATCCCGACACCGCCGCGATCGCGGACGCGTGGAAGCACGAGCATGACGAGGAGGTCGAGGACCTGCGCCGCCGCCTGGCCGCCTTCGAAGCCGACCTTCCCGCCGTCTTCCGCCGCCGGCCGCCGTTCGTCGAGCAGGGCAATCCCGGCGACAAAATCCTCGAGCGCTCGCGGGTCGACGGCATCGACCTCATCGTCGTCGGACGCACGCCGTCCGACGCCGTCACGCGGTGGCTCGTCGGAAGCACGTCCGAGGCGCTCCTCACGAGCGCGCACTCCAGTGTCCTCATCGTTCCCGTCGCACGCACCTGACGACAGCGTGGAGCGGATCCGGGTCGGGTGCGGCACTCGGCGAA
>DNLZ01000242.1:0-120 GCA_003488325.1 Planctomycetaceae bacterium | reverse complement strand
TCGCTGGTGGCACCGGCTCGGGCGGCGGCAAAAGTCTCCTCGCGCCTGTGGCGTACGCCTCCAGGCGTGCGAATGGACCCGCTCGA
This sequence comes from Planctomycetaceae bacterium, assembly GCA_003488325.1. Lineage (GTDB taxonomy): Bacteria > Planctomycetota > Planctomycetia > Pirellulales > UBA1268 > QWPN01. Next base: position 34 of record DNLZ01000242.1, on the reverse strand, counting down.
TCGCATCCGACTTCGCTGGTGGCACCGGCTCGGG
>DNLZ01000241.1:2374-2940 GCA_003488325.1 Planctomycetaceae bacterium | reverse complement strand
CGTCGAGCAGGTAGTTGGCCACGAACGCCCGACGCGCATCCGCCGCGACGCGGATGCCGAGCGGACGGCCCCCGAGTTCGAGCCGGCGAAAGCGGCCCTGGTCGACGGCGAGCCCGCGATCCATCACCTCGCTGCCGCTGATCTGCGTGTAGGGCAGTGGTCGGTTCGTCCCGGTCGCCGCGGCGTCGGCACCGGGAGCATCCGCGTCGCGAAGCCAGATGAGTTCGTGCGTGCCACCGGCGGTGATCAGGATGCGCCGCCCCGGCCCGGCCCCGTCGGCGGTCGCTCCTGCACCTTCCACGAGGGCCAGTCCCGCCACGTCGCCGACCGCCTGACCGGAGACATCGAGCGTGAGGCCCCGCAGCGTTTCCTCGCCCGCCGCCTCCGCGTCGTCGTGGAGGTCGAGTCTCCCAAGCCGGCTCCCCGTCACCCAGCCACGACGGATGTTGCCCGGCGACGGATGGCTGCCCGCGTCGTAGGTCCACGCGAAGAACACCGTCTTGCCAGACGCCGCGAACCGAACGTCTCCGAGGTTGATCCCGTGGAAGCGGTGGCGCGATCGCACC
>DNLZ01000241.1:0-1975 GCA_003488325.1 Planctomycetaceae bacterium | reverse complement strand
CCACGCCCCGCGGCAGCCGACCGACCTCGATCGTCTCGACGAGCACGAGCGACACGGGGTCGATCATCACGAGCCGCTCACCCAGCGCAAGCGTGACGAACGCCGCCGAGCCATCGGGGGCGACCGCCACGGCACGTGGCTCGAACCCCACGTGCAGCCTGGCCGACTCCACGAGCCTGTCGCCCCGCACTTCCAGACGCACGACGTCTCCCGCCTCGGACGCCACCACGAGCACCGCATCGGTCCCCACCGCGGCGACGGACGTGGGCCTCGCGCCCACCGGCCGTTCATCAACGACTTGGTCGGACTGGCGATCAACGAGTGAGACCGAGTCGCTCGTGGCGTTGGCCGTCACGAGCCAGCGCGAGCCGACGAGCGCGAGGTCGAAGGGAGATCGATACGCGGCGAGCGCGGCGGGTGCCGACCGGGGCACGCCCTGGACGGAACGTGCGTCGGCTGCCGTGAGCGAAACCTGCCAGGCCGTCGCCACGCAAACGACACACCCGACGAGCACGCGGCACCTGGACATCTCGTCGCTCCTCAGTGGTCTCTCCGCCCGCATGGCCTGCTCACGGCACTGCGACCAAACCGCACGCACCGTCGTCGGGTCGCCACGGGCCTGCAGCTCGCAGTGTACGCTGCTCGAAGAGGCGGCCCCAAGGGCGGCGGCACGCCATCTCCCGATGGGATGACCCTGCCAGACGATCCGGAGCGCGGCCCATGCACGACTCGACGACCGATGTCCTCCGCGCACTCCTCGTTGAACGATCGGTCGCGACACTGGCGACGCTGCACGAGGGTCGCCCGGCGGCCTCGATGATCCCCTTCGCGGTCCATGTCTCGGACGGTGCGCCCGTGCTCGTCACACACGTGAGCAGCCTCGCGGCGCACACCCGCGACATGATCGCCTCCCCGGAGGTCTGCCTGCTCGTCACCGCGGCCGAGTCGCCGGGCCAGATGCCGCAATCGCTCGCCCGCGTGTCGCTGCCCGCCGTGGCGACGTTCGTCCCCCCGGATCATCCCGATCACGCGCCGCTCAAAGCGACGTACCTCGCGAAGTTTCCCGACGCCGCCGACCTCTTCATGCTGGGTGACTTTTCGATCGTGGCGCTCACGCCGACGTCGGCCCGCCTCGTGGCCGGCTTCGCCCGCGCCCACACGCTGCCCCCCACCGCACTCGCTGACGCGCTCGCGCAGGCCCACCCACGGAGACCGCTGCCATGACCGACGGACGTTCGGATCAGCCGTCGTCGGCACTGACCACCCAGGCGTCGCCGCCTCCACCACGCGGCCTCGCGGCCCTGTCGCCCGCCGTGAAGGCGCGTATCGGTCGCGTGGCCGTGCATGCGGCGATCGCCGCGGTCGTTGTGCTCGCCGTCGCGCCGCTGGCCGACCGCGTGGGTGGCGAGGCGCTCGACGGCTCGTTCAAGCGGGCGCTGGCGGCGCTGGCGACCACACGCGGCCTCGACGCGGCGATCTCGCTCGCACAGAGCTCGGAGGTGAGCTTCAGCCTCGGCCCGGGCGGCAGCATCGGCATCGGACAGGTGCTCGATCCGGTCAACGACCTGGTCGAGCAGTACGGCACGCTGCTCATGACGAGCACGACGGCGTTGGGCATCCAGCAGGTGGGGCTGCGACTCGGCCGGGCGGTCGGCTGGTGGCTCTTCGTCCCGTCCCTCGTCGCGCTCGCGGCGGCCACCGTCGCCCGCGGCTCGATGGCCACGAGCCTCGCCACGTGGGGCCGTCGCCTCTTCGCGCTGGCGCTCTTCGCGCGCCTCGCGATCCCGACGGCCGCCTGGATCGACGGGATCGTCGCCGATCGCTTCCTCGAGGCCGACTACCGCGAGGCCACGGCGGTCGTCGAGCGGACGACGGAGAGGCTCGAGGAGATGAAGCCGGACGGGCCGGAAAAACCGTGGTACGAACGGCTCAACCCGGTCACGGTGATCGGCGAGCAGGCGAAGCAGCTTTCCGA
>DNLZ01000391.1:2390-3632 GCA_003488325.1 Planctomycetaceae bacterium | reverse complement strand
CCGTACCACCAGAGTTCGAGGATGCCGCGGAGAAACTGCACCTGTCGCGACCTCGCCGGCGGCTGCCGGCGGCAGAGGCCGTAGAAGACGTCGTTGTAGGCCCGGATCCACGGGGCCGCGCCCGGGAATCGCGCTCGCATCCACACCTCGATGCGAATGTCCTCGACGACGTTGAGGAGCGGCATGAGACGCTCGATCTCGTCCCGTCTCAGCAGCTCATGCAGCACCGTCACGGCCGCGTGCGCGGCCTCATGGAGCGCGAGCCCACGGCACAGATCGGGAGCGAGCGCGCCGAGGTCGTCTGGGTCGACCGTGATCACCCCTGCCACCCAGTCGAAGGACCAGGCGGACCCCGGCTCGCCGGCGCGTACGACGAGATCGCCGCGCCGTGCCCCGAGGCGCACGAGGCCGGTGAGTTCCTCGATGAAGGCGGTCGTGTCCCCCTCGATGGCGACGTCACGCGTCGGTCTCGCGTCGGCGGCGGCATCCATCAGCATGCACCCTTCGCCGCGGTCATGTCGGTTCCGAGCCCGACGGATCGCAGCGCCGCGCGCACGGCCTGGCGATCGGGACCGGGCTGCACCCGCTGCACGTACACCGCATCGATGGCGTCCCGTACGGCCCGCGTGACGGGGGCTCCACCCGCGACTCGATCGGCCACGAGGGACATGAATGCCAGGAGCGTGCGCCTGGTGAAGACATACCGCTCCCGACGCAGGCGACCCAGTTCGGCGCCACCCTCCCCGCCCACCGACGATGCCACGCTCGCATGGAACGCGGCGACCGCGTCGAGCAGCTCGTCGATGCCGGGAACGCCCTCGAGGTGCGGATGAACCGGCGTCTCGTCGTCGGCACGCCACGTCACGCCTCCGAGCGTGAACTCCGGATGGACGCCGTGCACGAGGCGGGAGAGCAGCGCCCGAAACTCGGCCTGACCGGGCGGCTCGATCATGGTCCAGAGCGTCCAGCGGTCGCGGAAGGCGGGAGACAGCACCGACCGGCCGGAGTACTCGGCGGGATTGACCGTGGCGAACATCCGAAACGTCCCGGCCACCTCGACGTCACCTCCGGAGCCGAAGCGGGTGCCGTCGTGCTCGGACAGCACCAGCGAGGGCGGCTGTTCGAGGACCGGGTTGAGCCGCTCCAGGATCTGCGGCTCGGCGAGGTTCATCTCGTCGAGCACGACCCAGCGACCGTGCCGCATGGCATCGGGCACGATGCCCTCCCAGAACCTCCAGGTCA
>DNLZ01000391.1:807-2067 GCA_003488325.1 Planctomycetaceae bacterium | reverse complement strand
CGCGATGGCGGCGCGACATGGCCCTCGAGCAGCCGCAACCCGATCAGTCGCCGGCCGCTGCGTTCAGCCGCCTGCACCACGTCCTCGGACGGCGGATCGGGCGCGAGGATGCAGTCGGCGCCGGCCGCGAACGCCGTGGCGCAGAGCCCATGGCGATCGAGCAGCCGCGCGGCGGCGTCGTGGTCCTGCCTCGTGAACCCGGTGATCCACACCCGCGATCCTCGCGCGGGCAGGCCGAGTTCGGCCTCGTACTTCTCCCTGGCAGCGTCGTGCATCGTCGCGATCATGCGTTCAGTTCCTCGGCGTCATCGGTGTCATCGGGATCCTGATGGGTGGCGGCGGTCGGGCTCCCGTCGGCGGCCGCGCGGGGCAGGTTGTCGCCGATGACCACGCTGCCGGCCGGGGTGTTGGCCATGGACACCAGCCGCTCGTGGAGATGCGGCACGCCCGCCAGCACGGTGTCGATCACCCGCTCCTTGATCACGAGCGCGTTGATCCCGTCGAAACAGGCGAGGAACCGGACGAGATCCTCGGGCAGATCGGCGGCGATCCGCTCCCAGACGCTCGGTCCCGCCAGGTCGCAGTCCTCCCAGCGCAGCCAGTTGCCGACGCGGCCGGTCTCGTCGGTCGCCTTCAGGGTGCCGTCCCGGTCGTCGTGGTAGACCGTGTAGACGTTGCCGATGCGGTATGAGTGGTTGTTGCTGTTCCGCAAGACGCGGATGCGGGTGCCGACGGGTGCTGGCTTCATGGACGGGTGGACCTCCAGAACGGGTGGGAACGGGCGATGACGGGCGGTCGGGGTCTCAGTCGTCGGTGTCGGCGAGCGACTCGACGGCGGCGAGGATGCGCTCCTTCCAGTCGGGCAGCGAGTCGACGATCTCCTCCTTGATACGCCGATTGAGGGCGAGATGCTCCACGCCTTCGCAGGCCGACAGCAGCTGCAGCACGTCCGCCGGCAGGTGCGCGGCCACGTACTCCCAGCCGAAGACGACGGGCTCGACATCCCGCCACGGAATCCACTCGTCGCGGGCGGTCATCGTGCCGGACGGCGTGCCGCGCAGCGTCGAGTCATCGTCGTCGACGTGGCTGACCACGAGGCACTCACCCAGTCGCAGACCATGGCCACCGGAGTTGCGACGCACGACGACACACTCACCGACGACGGGCTCACGATCCATGGACAGGCTCCTTGCAGGGGCGACGGGGGAACGACGCACAGGTCACCGGGTCCTACGCCGCCGCGCCGGACGCGCTCCAGGG
>DNLZ01000391.1:0-465 GCA_003488325.1 Planctomycetaceae bacterium | reverse complement strand
GGCTGAAAACACGTCCACATACGGGCTTTTTGGCCGTCGGACCAACCTTGGACCTGCGGCTCGCTACTGTCTCGGGTGTCCGGTGGTCGGGACGTGGCGTGGAGGCGACCTGTGGAGAAACGACGAATGAAAAAAAGGTGCAGTGCAGTCGACGCCTTGATGGCGTTTCAGGAGACGGGCGTCGGGTTCGGCGAGGTGTGGGCCGAGATCGACTCGATCGTGGACGAGTTCGCTCGGCTCACGCTGCGCAGCCTCGGCGTGCGCTCGCCGGCGGGTGACGACGCGTGGGCGGTGGACGACGTGGTGCAGCAGGTGGCGGTGCGCCTCCTCGCGCTCGGCCAGCCGGGCGCGGGCGGACGCTTCGACCCCGCCCGGGCGGCGCCGGGCCTGTCCGGGCTGCGTGGCTGGCTGTGGCGGGGGGGGGGGGGGCAAGGGGGCCCCCCCCCGCCGTACCCCGTGACATGG
>DNLZ01000392.1:4387-5806 GCA_003488325.1 Planctomycetaceae bacterium | reverse complement strand
CGGCGTCGTGCCGGACGGGTGGAAGCGCCTGCGATGCCAGCGTGGCACTCGCAGGCTCGGTCGGCAGGCTCGGATTGGTGCGTCCCCGTCCCTCATGGCGGTCCTTCTCGACATCAAGCGGGCCTGCAAGCGGTACGGCGAGCAGGTGCTCCTCGACGACGCCTCGGCGACGATCACGGACGACGGCCGCATCGGGTTCATCGGCCGCAACGGCGCAGGCAAGAGCACCCTGCTCCGCGTGATCCTCGGTGACGAAGAGCTCGACGCCGGCGAGATCGTCCGCCATCCGCGGCTGCGGCTCGGCTATCTGAGGCAGCACGACCCGTTCCTGCCCGGCGAGCCCGTCATCGATTTCCTGAAGCGGGACAGCGGCCAGGCCGAGTGGAAGTGTGGCGAAGTCGCCGGCCGCTTCGAGATCAAGGGGCCGGCACTCGCCGGACCGGTGCAGTCGCTCTCAGGCGGCTGGCAGACCCGCGTGAAGCTCGCGGCGCTCCTCCTGCACGAGCCCAATCTTCTTCTGCTCGACGAGCCGACGAACTTTCTCGATCTTCGCACACAGCTTCTGCTCGAGCGGTTTCTGCGGGGCTTCGGCGAGGCCTGCCTCGTCGTCTCCCACGACCGGGCCTTCCTCGGGTCCACCTGCGATCGCACGCTCGAACTCGCTCGCGGCAAGCTCGCCTTCTTTCCTGGAAAAGTCGATGCGTTTCTCGAGCACCGCGAGGAGCGCCGCCGGCATGCCGAGCGGGTCAATGCGGCGACCCTGTCGCGCAAGCGGGAACTCGAGGACTTCGTCGCCCGCAATCGCGCCCGAGCCTCGACCGCCTCACGGGCGAAGTCGAAGGCCAAGGAACTCGAGCGACTCGAGTTCGAGGACATCGACGTCGCCGAGCCCACGGCCGCGATCCGCTGCCCGGTCGTCGAGCGGCGACGCGGTCCGGTCGTCCGCTGCCGCGACCTCGCCATCGGCTACCCGGGCCGGACGGTCGCGTCGGGCGTCGACCTCGACATCGATCATGGCGCCCGCGTCGCGATCGTCGGTGACAACGGCCAGGGCAAGACGACGCTCCTGCGGTCGCTCGTCGCGTCGCTCGAGCCGCTCGCCGGCACCGTGCGCTGGGGGCATGGCTCCACGCTCGGCATCTACGCCCAGCACGTCTACACCGGCCTGCCGGAGGAGCGCACGGTGCTCGAGCACCTCGAGCGGGTCGCGGCGACCGGCACCAAGCAGCAGCGCATCCTCGACCTGGCCGGCGCGATGCTGTTTCGGGGATCGGCGGTGGAGAAGCGGGTCGCCGTCCTGTCGGGTGGCGAGCGGGCCCGCCTGTGTCTCGCCGGGCTGCTGCTCGGCTCGTCCAACGTGCTCGTGCTCGACGAGCCGGGCAATCATCTCGACGTCGAGACGCTCGAGGCGCTTGCACG
>DNLZ01000392.1:3645-3998 GCA_003488325.1 Planctomycetaceae bacterium | reverse complement strand
TGCGTGCTCGAGGTGAAGGCCGGCCGCGTGGTTCCCTATGCCGGTTCCTACGCCGAGTATCTCGAGGCGATGGACCGGGCGATCGACACGTCGCTCCCGGTCGAGGCGGGCTCCGGCGCGAACGGGCGGCGTGGAAACGATCGGCCCGCCGGGAGAGGCCGTGCGGCTCCGGGCGAGCGCTCGGACCGTGACCGACGACGCGAACTCACGGCACTCGAACGGACCATCGCCCGGCTCGATGCGGAGAAGCGACGCCACCACGAGGCGCTGCTTGCCACGACCGACCCGGCCGTCGCGCTCGAGGTGCACGAGGCGCTCGTCAAGGCCACAGCCGCGCTCGAAGCCGCCGAGGC
>DNLZ01000392.1:3083-3267 GCA_003488325.1 Planctomycetaceae bacterium | reverse complement strand
GATGCTCGAAGCGGATTCGACACACGTGGAGCACCGGCTCGGGGGCGGCAAAAGTCTCCTCGCGGTGGCCGCGGCGGCCACACACTCGTCGAGCGTGCGCCGACCCCCTGCGCCTTCCCGCCTGGATCACCGCCGCGTCGCCAGAGACAACCCGAACCTGCCCTCGACCCGTTCGGTCACGCGG
>DNLZ01000392.1:0-2714 GCA_003488325.1 Planctomycetaceae bacterium | reverse complement strand
AAGTGTTCGGCCACGCGGGCGGCGAGGCGGCGCGTGTAGTAGGTGCGGTAGTCGCGGCGATCGTGAGCGACGGTGCGATTGACGTGGGGCAGCGTCGCCGGCACGCCGAGCCACCCGCAGATGCGATCGAAGTCTTCGTGCAGCGACTCGAAGCGGGCCACGTGGTCGACGAGCAGCCTGCCGTGCCGGTCGCAGAGCATCCGGCTCTGCGAGATCTTGTCGCGCCGCAGTTCGTAGTCCACGTACCCTTCGAAGGACGCGAGCCCGGTCGCGCGGGCGCGTCGATGGTGCCGCGGCGAGCTGACGAGGTAGTGGAAGTAGGAGACGAGCAGGTCCCAGGGATTGCGCACGAATGCGAACTTGAAGAGTCGGGCAAAGTCGTCGGCCGGCAGCTGGCGGCGGAGCGTGTCGGCCGGCGTGTGCAGCCGAAACCTCTTCATCTCGGGAGGCGCGTAGTGATTGACGTGGATGCCGACGCGGTCGAGCCAGCGGTTCATCCAGAAGCGCATGACGCGGTCGCCATAGGGCTGCAGTGCCTGCGAGATGCTGCAGCCGCCGGTCTTGGGCACGTGCACGAAGGCGAAGCGGTGTTTGTGAGAGACGAGCATGGTCCGGTCTTTCACCGAGGCTGCTGGGGCGGGAGCACCCGCGCGGGCCGCGGCGGCACGGGCGTCGGCGACCGGACGGGGGAATAGCAGGCGGGGCACCGCCGCCGCCACGGCACTTTGGGCCGTTTGGCGAAGGCTTCAGCCGAAGACGCCGAGCAGCCGGGTGAGCTCGACGGCGAGAATGATGCCCACGCCCACGAGGGATTCGCCGGCGATGAGCCCGCTGGAGACCGGCACGATCGTGCGCTCGGCGGCCTGCGGGGCGCGCCGGGCCACGATGAAGGCGACGAGCGCTCCGGCGAACATTGCGAATGAATTGAAGGCCGGGATGACGCCGGCGATCCCCAGTCCGGTCGTGGAGGGGATCCACGGACGCAGCCGCTCGGGCGCGAAGGTCTCCAGGAGCGTGAGCACGACGCCGATCAGCGCCCCCACGAGCATCGCCTCCCGGGCTCCGGCCGGCAGACTGTCGAGGCCCTTGGCGAGCAGGCGGGCGACACCTTCCCAGACCTTGGCCGACGGGGCGGGCAGCGCCGCGGTGCCGAGCCGCTCGGGATGAGCCTGCACGACGAAGAGGTAGGCGGGCACGGAGACGAGCGTGCCGGCCACCACGCCGTAGAGCTGGGAGAGCGTCTGCTTCCGCGGGTTGCCCCCGAGCAGGTAGCCGCTCTTGAGGTCGGTGAGCAGGTCGGCGGCGTGGGACGCCGCCCCCGACGTGATCGAGGCGGTCATCAGGTTCGTGGTGATGTTCGAGGGGGCGAGCGCACCGTAGACCAGCTGCGTGATCTTCCCCATGGCGCCGATCGGGGTGATGTCGGTCTCGCCCGTCGCTCGGGCCGCGACGATCGACAGGAGGAAGGTGAGGAGCACGGCCACCACCCCCATCCACCACGTGATCCCGAAGAGGATCTCGCCGAGGACGACGCAGGCCGTGCCGAAGACGAGCGTCCCGGTCGCGAACCACCAGCCGGGCACCTCGACCCGGGCGAGTGGATCGTCCGTCGCGTCGGCACGACGGCCCACGAGGGTGGCGAGGCCGCCGAAGGCGCGGACGACCGTGCGCCACTTGAGCGCGAAGGACAGGAGGCCCGACGTCACCATCATCGCAGTCGCGGGCCAGAGCACCCACGAGACGATGCCTCGATAGCCCGGCTCGGCGATGCCCCGGGAGACGAGGATCGGGCCGATGATCCCGTAGCAGATGATGCCGCCGACGAGCATCGAGGCGGCGACCCGCAGCCCCATGATCGCGCCGGCCGCGACCATGATGAGCGAGCCCTCGATCCCGATCGTGAAGCGCGTGAGCAGGTCGCGCCCGAGGGCGGTGGGCAGGAAGGGAAGTTCAGCCGGGAAGGCGTACGGTGCCAGCCACTTCACCTGGGCGAAGAGATCGCGCCAGAGCGCGACGAGGCCACCGACGATCCCGGCCGTGAACAGCGCCCGGCCCTTCGCGACCGCCTCCGTGCCCGCCGTGTGCATGCTGCGCAGCGTCTCGGCCGTCGCGATGCCGGTGGGGAAGGGCAGCTGGTCGATGTTGATGAGCTGCCGCTTGAGCGGGATCGCCATGAAGACGCCGAGCATCGACAGGGCGCCGAGCCAGAGCATGATCTCCCACCACGCCATGAGCCGGCCCGTCGTCAGGTAGAGGGCCGGCAGCGCCGAGACCAGGCCGGCGCTCGACATGTAGCCGGCCGCGCTCGCCGCGCTCGACATCGTGTAGTTCTCGAGGATCGTGAACGGACGGTCGCGCCAGGCCGGCACGAGCGGCTCGAGGAAGCGGAAGACGGCGTAGGCGATGATGCACGCGGTGATCGTGACGCCGAGGCCCCAGCCGGTCTTGAGGCCGACGTAGAGGTTCGAGATCGACATCACGCCGCCGATGAGCATGCCGGTCACGACCGCCCGGGGCGTCAGCTGCACCGCGTCGTCGCCGGCGTAGACGTGCTCGAGCCACCAACGGGCGGCCGCCCGTTCGTCGTCAGGCGGCGGTGCGGCGGGAATCGTCTGATCGCGCATGACCGGGAGCCTACCCGAAGTCGCCCGCCACGAAGGACCGACGTCCTCACCCGCGGAGGCCGCATTCGCACGCCTGGAGGCATGCGCCAC
>DNLZ01000394.1:10437-12772 GCA_003488325.1 Planctomycetaceae bacterium | reverse complement strand
GGGAATGAAGGTCGTGGCCGGCGACCGCGACCTGCCACCCACGACTGCGGCGAAGGTCGCCGAGCGTTGGGGCCGGTGCTCGTGCGGCAGCGGTGACAGGGCTGCGGCCCCCGTCGCGCCAGTGGGTACACAACCACACCCCGAGCCGCACGACACATGCACTCAGAAAAACAGAGAACAGTCAACACTCACAGGCGAGCGAGTGTCGGCGCGCGTTTCGCGTACAAAGTACCGGGCCGAGATGTGATAGCGCTGTTGTAAGCTCAGATGCCATCACTCCGAACCTGCGATCGTCGAATAGGCGCGATACACAAGGGGCGAGACCGACGACGTGATAAATGTTGTAGAGCCGTCACACAAAACGAACACTCCTCCGTCGCGATGCACGCTACGGAAACCGCTTATTGAATCGTTTAGTGTCGATGAATAATCATAAGACGAGAGAACATCCCGCCGGTTAAGCGGTTCGTCGTCAATTCTTGAGATTGCCGCGAGACTCGGAGGGTCTGTCGAGTATCGCACGTTCGCCGTGCACGCGACGTTCGAACCCCGGAAGCTAAGATCGTAGACTGGGAGGGCCCAGGCTTGGTCGACATATTGTGATGGTGCTTCTCGGGCCGCGTACTGATTTTTTCCGCCCGCCACCTCGCCAGCAGCAAAAGTCCTACTGAGACCATCGGTAATGCTCGTCGGGTCCGTGCCTCTATTGTCCCTACTCAGAGCCACCATGAATGCGCCGCGATACACAAGCGGGTGATAATTTAGCCTGGCATCAATGACGTTGTCCATGCCCGCATTGAGTGCATAGTCTGTCGAAGCAAGAGTTCGTGAGCGGAAAGTGAACGAACCATCGCCTCGATTAGAAGGGCAAAAAAGGAATTTTATCGGTGTACGAATTGCTGTTGCATTTGCCGCACTGTCCCACGGAACAGTGCGGTCATACAGTTCCGAAGCACCACCTTCTTCTATGTAAGGAAAAAGTTCCACGAACCCCGATTTCCACGCATCGGGACTATGAAAGGTTTCGAGGAACCCCCCCGGAGGCAGGCGTCGTTTTGCGCTGATGTGAGCCTGCATGGAGAGGCCCAGTTGCTTCATGTTGTTAATGCAGGATAGTCGTCGCCCCGCCTCTCGCGCCGACTGCACTGCGGGCAGCAGAAGCCCGATGAGTACTGCGATGATGGCAATGACCACCAGCAACTCGACGAGGGTGAAAGCCGCCTTGCATCGTTTGGCATGCATCCGTAGAGCGTCCAGAGATCGCCGTGCCTAAGAAGAAGCGCGGCCAGCGTGCGCCTTGGCGCCAAATTTGGGTTCGTGGGAGGAGTATACTACTTCTCGTAAGGGGATCTCGCAATTCGGCCCAATGTTTGTGTTTCGCTCACTCCCGGAGCCTTCCCGCCGGTCGCCGCGAGGGAAACGCTTCTCGCCAGACTCCAGGCCGGTGGGGAGTTGGGCGAAGGTCGTCGCGGCCACGGGCCGACGGCCTCGTTGAGATCGCCACATCTCTGAAGCATCGCCTGACGAGTTGTCCGCGATCAACATCCACCGGCTCTGAATGGTGCCGGACACGAGGTCATAAAAAAGCCACCACTTGGCCGACCTCAGAGAGCATGTGTGACGACGCCAGAAAAACGCCATGCCAGAAGGCGCACGTTCCGAGTACCACCTGTTGCCGTCCGGGCGCCGGCAGCCTGCGGATCACAACCCGCTCACCCGCCTGGACTCGGTCTCGGGAGTGTCACTGACCGGGATATCCTTCGCGGTCTCGAGGAAGCGGCGTTGGTGGGAGCTGTCCATGGCCGAGTGCTCCTGCCGGTTACCGAGATGGTACTCCACTCCTTATCAAACGATCAGTCGGCTGCCGCCGCATGCTCGACGATCCGGCCCAGCTGGTCGATCATGCGGCCATCCGACTCACCGGGCATGATCGGCGACCCGATCGCCACGCTGTGCGCCCCCGCCTCACCGCACCACCTGCGCCGCCGTCTGCAGGGAGGCGGAGTTGCCCCTCGTGTCGATCCAGCGCCAGCGGATACGGCACGGTCCAGCTCTGAACCCGCGGAAAGGTATACCGAAATGCGTCGGCCTTCAACCGGACGGCCGTCCCGTGGAAACTGGAGCCCAAGGTCCGGCCGCCGCGGCGCGGCGGGTGCATATGCCGATGCGCGCGAGCACCATCCCCGGAGCGGAGGATACGAGCGATGCAGCACCGACTCCGGCGCCGGCTTCTCACAGTCGCAATCGCGGTCGGAGGGATCGCCGCGGCCCGTGCCGACGGGCCCGCGGGCGACCGGCCGCCGACACTCCTCGTGGTCATCACCGGCGAGAGCAA
>DNLZ01000394.1:7800-10047 GCA_003488325.1 Planctomycetaceae bacterium | reverse complement strand
CAGATCCTCGACAACGACGCGCTCGTCTTCCGGCCGCTCGCGATCGGCACCAACAACCTGCTCGGCCATGCGGGCCTGCGGCCCACGGAGACCCACGGCTTCGAGTTGGAACTCGCCAACCGGGCCGAGCAGTGGCCGGCCGACCGTCTGCCGATCTACCTCGTGAAGACCGGCCAGGGGGGCAGCAGGATCGCCGACTGGGCGCCGGACGGCGCGTATTTCCGCACGTTCCGCACCCGCGTGGCCGCGGCGCGGCGGCTCCTCGCCGACGAGGCGGTGCGTCCCGTCGTGCTCCTGTCGCTCGGCATCAACGACGCGATCGCCGGCACGCCCCTCGACGCGTGGTCGCCCGCCGTCGTCGCGCACCTGGCCCGGCTGCGCCAGGAGATCGGCGGTGACCCGCCGATCGTGATGACCCGCTTCATGGAGCGCTACGCCGCCACCAACACCGCCATCGAGGAGGTCTGCCGCACAGTGCCGGGCACGGCGTCGGTCGACACGCTCGACGCGCCGCTCCGCGACGCCAATCACTGGAACCACGCGGGAATGAAGGTCGTGGCCGGCCGGATGCTCGACGTCGTCGCCGACCTGGGCCTCATTCCGGCAGATCCCGCACCACACGGGCGCCGGTCACCTCGGGATCGGTGAGCCGCTCGGGGCGGCCGCCTGCATGCGATCCGCTCGAGCGTCAGAGCACCTGTCCCGCATGCAGTTCGTCGAGGAAGGTGGCCGCTGGGATCACGTCCACGCCGTCCACGACGAGCCTGTCGGATCCCTGGTAGACGAGGATCGCCCGCCGGACGGTCTGCGGGCACTCCCGGAGCAGCGTGGCGAGCCCGTTCGTCCAGCCGTGCTTGAACCTCCCCCCGAGCTTGGCCTCGATGGCCACGAACTGCCGCGGTGTCGAGAGCGTCTTGGCCTTGGTTTGCACGAGAAAATCCACGTCAAACCCGCCGCTGACGGCGTAGTGGAAGATCGGCCGCGGTTTGCCCGAGATCGCCGCACAGGCCCGCAGTTCGTGGTGGAGCAGGGATTCGAAGGCGAACCCCTTCCACATGGAGTCGACCGGCTCGTGTGCGAGCCCGGCCGCCGCCCGCGCGACGCCCGTATCGAACAGGAAGAACTTCGGATGGGCCGTTTCCTTGGTGCGAATGCCGAGCGTCACCGCCGGCACGCGCGTGGCCAGAAGCGTGTCGTCCAGTATCTGGAAATACCGTTCGACGGTGCTGCGCTTCACCTCCGACTCGCGGGCGAGATTCTCCAGGTTCAGGATCTGCCCGTTGAACAGTCCGGCTGTGTGCAGCACCCGCACGAATGGATCGAGGTTGCGCACGAGCGCCTCGGCCGCGATCTCCTCCTTGAGGTAGGTGTCCACGTAGGCTGCCAACGTGGCCGCCCGATGAGCCGGGTCACTCACGACCAGCGGCAGTGTGCCCCACTCGCAGGCCTGATCGATCCGCCACGTGCCGCGGTACTCCGGCCACGCGAACGGCAGCATGGGCAGGTGCAGTGCCCGACCAGCCAGGAGGTTGGCTCCCGCGCGGCGCAGTTTCCGGGCGCTCGAGCCCGAGAGGGCGAAGTGGATGCCACGATTCCGCTCGTAGAGGCGATGCACCTCATCGAGCAGCGCCGGAACCCGCTGGATCTCGTCGATCACCACCCAGTCACCGCGTCGCAGAGGCGCCACGAGCCGCTCGAGGGCGGACGGGTCGCGGCTGAGCGTGAGGAATCTCGAGGAATCGAGCAGGTCGATCGTCAAGGCGCCCGGAAACGTGGCGGCAAGCCAGGTCGACTTCCCCGTGCCGCGAGGGCCCAGCAGGAGAAAGGTCTTGGCGGGCCTGGTGATGACACGGGCCAGATTCATGGGCACGGATCCTGTCGGCAGATCCTACCGCGCCGCGGTGAAAAATGCTGCCTTTTTTCTCTTCCTGTCGTGGGCAATCCCAAGAGCCTGCGCCCTATCGGGCTGCCGACTGCCTGTTCGGTGTCACGGGCACGTGTCCGGTGTCGCGGGGACGCGGTCGTCTCCGCAAGCAGTAGTCCTGGAGTCGCGTGGACTGCTCCTCGGGGGGCGGGGCCTCGAAGTCGTCGATCGAACGACGCCGAGCCGGCTGCAAGGTGACGGCCACGGGGGTGTTCGAAAACTGAAACCTGCACGGCCGGCGCCGGAACAGTTGCCATGTGCTCGTGTCCCACAGGAAGGCGATTGACAACGAATGTACGGCTGTATATTTATGGCTGTCGTGC
>DNLZ01000394.1:4984-7430 GCA_003488325.1 Planctomycetaceae bacterium | reverse complement strand
AGTGAGCAGTTGAAGGCGACGATCCGGCAGCAGCCGTTTCGCCCGTTCATCATCCGGATGGTCGATGGCCGATCCTTCACCGTGTCGCATCCCGACTTCGTGATGGTTTCGCCGACCGGACGAACCGCCATTCTCTTCGAGCCCGACGACAGCTACAGCATCGTCGATCTGATGCTCATGAACGAGATCGATGTGTCTGCGCCGAAGGCCGCCGGTTGATCGTTTCGAACCGCGGTACCCGCCGCGTCGGGCGCTGGTCGGCGACGAACTCCTCGACACGGGCCAGGTCGGTGGACAGGCCGACGACATCGAACGTGGCTCGTCGGATGAGGGCCCGCTTCTCCGCATCGGAAGAAAACGTGAGCCCCTCGGCATCAACGACGAAGGAGACATGGTCGTCGGGCTGCACGGCGAGGTCGCGGAACGCAGCGCGGCTCGGGCCACATTTTGGTTCACCGTTCAGGAAGCCCCGTACCGAGCGGTCTCCGTCCCCATCACGCCGCCCCGGTCAGGGGTGGCGCGGCGCCTCGTCGAGGTGCTGCGCGAGGATGCGGCGGACCTCCGCCACCGTCAGCGGGTGGTGATGCACCTTCGTGTGGGTCGCGGGCACACAGATCTCGCTCAGCGCCCACGGCGCGTGCGCGCTGGCCACCGACACGACGCAGTCATCGCGGCCGCCCGTGAGCGAGGGGTGCCCGTCGCCCACGATCGAGTGCGTCGCCACCCAGCAGGCCGGCCGCAGCCGTTCGAGCGCCAGGAGCGTCGTGGCCGTCGGTCGCAGGAGGTCGATGGTCGTCGGCACCCGCTTGGCGTATTCGGGCCTGAGCACGCCGGGGTTGAGCGCCGCGGCCTGCTCGCGGATCGCCGCGATCTCCGGTGGCTCACGCACCATGAGCGACGCGAGCCGGCCGACACCGAGTGATGCGAGCACCGAGCCGCGGTGGGGCGTGGCGATGAACACGACCCGTTGGACGAAGGGGAGCGGCCGGAAGAACGCCAGTTGCTGCACGGTCGCGCGGGCTCGGGGCGGCAGCCGCATCTGGTCGAACGGCACCGTCGCGATCGAGTCCCAGATCGCGGTGCCGGGATCGACCACCATCATCTTGGCGTGCAGGCCGCCCATGCTGTGGCCCACGAGCACGATCCGGCGGAGCGCGGGATCGCGGCCCTGTGCGTCGAGCCCGGTCACGGCCTCGGTCAACAGCCGGCGCAGCGTCGCGGAGGCCTGCAGGAACGACGAGCCCGTCGGGTAGTGGAACACCCAGGGCTCGAAGCGGCGATGAAACTCCGGCCAGGCCCGCAGCTCGTTGATCAGGTCGAACCAGGTGCCCTCGTCGCTCGCCAGCCCGTGGATGAACACCACCGGAATCCGTCCCGGCTGATGCGGTTCGAGAAACTCGAGCCGCGGCTGCGTGTCGGTGCGCCCGAAGGGCTGGACGAAGCCCTCGAGCCCGGAACGGGGCATCCCCGCCAGCATGTCGAGCAGCGGTGCCGAGAGATCCGCCGCCAGGTGCGGCCGCGCGGGCCCGATCTTGACCGCCGCGATCTCCACCGGATTCGCCAGGTCGAGCACCGCCGGGGCGTGGTCTCGTGCCACGGGCCCGACGAAGGTTTCGATGACGTTGTCGTGGCCGGGCATGTCGAACCGCAGGACGGCTGTCGCCGCGATCGACTGCCGATCCGGCGCGTAGCGGGCGTCGGATTCACCGAGCCGCCGGGGATCGATCCGCACCGCCACCGGCAGCCCGAAGCCATCGCGCAGGTGGCGCCTCGTGAGCCGCTTGTCGTCGGCCTGCGCCTGCGGCTCGAGCGAGGCGATCGCCTCGACGGGCACCGGGAGCGCCTTCGGCACGAGCGGCACCTTCACGAGCCGAGTGGGCGGGCCGACCCACACGCCGCCGTCGGCGATGCGTCCGTGGCGACATGAGGCCTCGAGGAAGCCGGCGAGCGCGTCGGCGTACAGTTCGGTCGCCTCGCACAGCACCTCGGCCGACTGCGGGCAGGTCTGCGCCGCATTCCATGCCTCCTGGCAGGCGACGTAGTAGCCGTCGATGGCATGGCGGTCGCAGCGCTTCAGCATCTCGCAGGACGCGCCGAGATACTCGGCTGCACGGCGCAGCGACCGCTGGGCGGCCGGGAGCGGCTCCTCGGCGGGTGACGTCGGCAGCGCGACCGCGAGGGCGAGGCCGCCGGAGGCGACCCACACGAGCGCGGCCACCGTCAGGATTCGACGATCCATACGGATTCTCCCGCCTCTGGTATCGGTCGGGGCGGTGCGGAACGACCGGCCCGGCATCCCGATCGCTACCAACCGCCCCGCTTGCCCAGCGTGGACCGCAAAGCGGTGACGGACGCCACCGAGACGGGCTCCGCGTTCCCGCGCCCGGCGACGGTCCGAGCCCGACCGGGGCTCACGGTGCGGATGCACCAGCGTCCGCGCGCAGCG
>DNLZ01000394.1:447-4596 GCA_003488325.1 Planctomycetaceae bacterium | reverse complement strand
TCGCGGAAGTCGTCCACGTGGCCGAACGACGTGTAGAAGACGCGGGAGCCGCCCTCGCGGGGCGTGTTCGTCCACGCGACCGGCTCCGCAGGATGATCCGCGGCCACACCGCTCAGGAGGGCCGTGGCCGACGGCTCGAGTGGTGCGACGCGGTAGAGCGACCCGTGCCCGACGAGCTTCGCGACGTCGATGTCGACGAGGATCGGGTGCCCGGCCGCCCCGGACGACACCGACACGCTCGTCGCCGGGCCCGCGCCGTGGTGGCCGACGTAGCGACCCCCGAGCACCCGCGGGTCGAAGTCGGGCCACGTGCCGTGACCGGCGGGAAGTGCCTCGCCGCGGCGCGGGGAGAACGCATGACTGGCCGTGCGGATTCCCACGAGTGGCCTGCCGGCCGCCACGTGCGCCCGAATCGCGTCGAGGTCCTCCTGCGGCGGCGGACGACGGCGGACGCTCACGAGCAGGAGGTCGGCCTCCGCGAGCGCGGCCCGCAGGCCGGGAAAGCGTCGTGGATCGTCCGGCGACGAGTGGATCGCGGTCACGCGAAAGCCGGCCGGTTCGAGCTCGGTCGCGGCGAACTCAGGCAGGGTCTCGGCCGTGCGGTACTCGTCCTCGCCGATGAGCATCACGATCGACCGCCGGTCGTCGCGGAACCGGAACGGCTCGCCGCCGAGAAAATCGACACTCGTGATCGTCGGGCAGACGACCCGCTCGACGTGCTCCACCACCCGCTCGGTGCCGACGTGATGCGTGACGTAGGGCCAGCGTCGGGGGTTGTACATCGTGTCGGTCATGTCCCGCATGAGCACGACGTTGCGGCCGTGCCTGGCGAGCTGCCGCAGGCCGAACGGCCGGCCGAGGACGCACATGTTCGTGTGCACGCCGAGGAGCACGACGTTCGCGATGCCCCGCGACTCGAGGAGGTTCCAGATCTCCACCCCCGAATCGCTGATCGCGTCGTCGGCGGTGATCTCGAGCGCGTCGAGCTGCGCGAGCCAGGGCGCCCGCGGGTTGCGGCCCAGTCCTGCCAGTCGCCGATGCCAGGCCTCGTGCTCCACCGGATCGTCGTCCTCGCCCCCGTCCGACTGGTCGACCGGATACTCCACGCGCTCCTCGGCGGGAATCCGCCGGCACCACGCGCCGATGTCCGCGGGGAGGTTCGCCGCGGTCGGGGCCGTCCGGGCCCGCTCGCGGGCGGGATGCCCCTCGTAGGCCGCCATGCACCCGCTCGGTGCGTGGATCACGAGCACGCCCCGGCTCCGGGCGGCCCGCAGGACCTCGTTCATGCGCGGCGCCATCTCCTCCACGCGTCGCACCGCGCTCAGGCAGTGGTGCGCGTCCCACACGTCGCAGACGATGACGGCCGTCGCGCGCGGGTCCCAGGATTCCGTCGAATCACGCGGTACCCAGTCACCGTTCTGCTCGACACGCCGACGCGTGTGCACGACGAGCGTCGCGTCCTCTGCCCTCGCCGTCGGCATGTGCGGGAGCGTCGACCAGACGCCGAGCATGAGGATCACGAGCCGGTGGACTGCCGCCGTCATCCGACCGGGACCACGGCGCGTCGAACGCGGCGCCGGACCGCGCGACGGCGGGATCGGCCGGACGGGCTGGGGCATGGTCGTCATCTGGATGCTCCGTGTCGGGATGATGGACGCACCGAGCGTACCGCGTCCCGGGCCGATCATTGGCCCATCCGCAAGACCTCCGCCACCCACGACCGTGCCGTGCGACCGTCCGCGCTGTCCACGACCAGCCAGCGGTCGGTGTGCGTGCTCGTGATCTCCACGCCCGGGACCGGTCGACAGGGGAGGTGCGGAAAGAGTGCGTCGATCCGCACGGGAAGGAACGTGACCTCGCGCGGGCGGGCGCCGGATGCGTCGAGCCACGCCTCGATCTCGGCCGTGCCGCCGTGCTGGCAGATGAGCACGGGCCGTTCGCGAATCCTCGCGAGTCGGACCGCGGCGGCCGCACGGTACGTCATGAGGGGTGCGCCCCATGCCGTGCCCCGCCATTCGCGCACGCCGTCGTAGTGGTCGTGCGTGACGAAGCCGCACCAGAGCCCCGCGATCTCGTCGTCGTGCAGTCCGACGTGATTGACGGCGATCGCTCCCCGGGAAAAACCACACAGCAGCACGCGCGCCGGATCGCCGCCGAACGTGCGGCAGATGCGCGGGACGTTCACCTTCGCATAGGCGACCGTCGCGGCGAGGTCGCCCCACCACGTGGCCTCGTTGCGCGTGCCGTCGGACGCGACGAAGGGCAGCACGACCCAGATGCAGCGGCCGCCGGTGAGTCCGTGGCCAAGCGCCGCATCCTCCACCCGCCCGGTCGATCCCGACGCAGGATGCTCGTTGCCCGCGTACTCCACGACGACCGGCCACCGCTCGCCGGTCCCGACGCGATCGGCACTCCAGTCGCCGGGGAGCCAGATCGCATGGTGCACGTCGGTTCCGGCATGCTCCGGCGGGGTCACGGAGACTCGGCGGCCCGCCGCCGGCGCACCCGGACTGACGACCGGCGGGGCGACGGCCGGCGAGCGCTGCCCGGTCGCGTCGGGCTCGCACGCGACCGCACGGCCTTCGAGCAGGGCGACTGCGGCGTTTGCGAAGACCACGACCATGAGCATGACCACGACCACGTCGATCACGGACGGCCCCCATGATCGCGACGTGCCGGACGTCATGGCGTCGATTCCCCGGCCGGCTGATCACTGAACCGATACGGATCGTCGAGCCGCCGCATCTCGGCGAGCAGGAGCGCCTCCATCTCCACCCGCACCGCCGCATGCTCCGGGGCATCGGCGAGGTTCGTCTGCGTCGGGGTCGGCGCGGTCCCGGTCGCCTCGCGCACCCCCGTGGCGTGATGCTCGACGAGCAGCTCGAGCGGGTTGTCGCGAAGGTTGAAGAGCTGCGTGTGGAGCCCGCCCTGCGGCGACTCGTACTTGACGAGCTTCCAGTCACCCCGCCGCACCGCGCGCATGCCGGGCCTCGCGCCGCCCGAGTAGGCGCCGTAGAGGACGTCGCGCACGGCCGGCTTCTCGCCACGCAGGACGGGGAGGAAACTCGTGCCCTCGTTCGTGGCGGGGGCTTCGATGCCGCAGATGTCGCACAGCGTCGCCAGCGTGTCGCCGAGGTAGACGTTGCCCGGTGCACGGCTGCCCGGCGTGACACCCGGCCCCTTCACGATGAACGGCACCCGCCAGGTGTGCTCGTAGAGGTTCTGCTTGCCCTGGAGCCCGTGGCGGCCGATCGCGATGCCGTGATCGGAGGTGTAGAAGATCCAGGTGTTGTCCAGCTCGCCGAGCGCGGCGAGCCGCTCGAGCACGCGGCCGATCTGGCTGTCGATGTTCTCGGCGCAGGCGAACTCGCGGCCGAGCTCGTTGCGGATCGTGCGCTCGTCGCGACGCTTCCACACGCCGCTCACCGCCACCTCGTCGCGCACATCGAGGTGCGTGTTGTCGAAGGGATGCCGCGGGAGCCAGTTCGAGGGCAGCGGCGGCTGCCGCGGGTCGGCGGGAGGAAGCACGGCCTCGTCGGCATGATTCGTGGCGCCGTAGCGGCCGAGCAGGGCGGGCGTGCCGTCCCGCGTGTCGTGCGGGTGCGAGAAGCCGAAATAGATGAGGAAGGGTTGCGTGTCGCCCGACCGCTCACGCTCCGCGAGATAGTCGAGTACGCGCTCGGCGTGCCAGGCGCTGCCCGACGCATCGTCGCCGCCGCGCTTTTCCGCGTCGTGCCGCACGGTGAAGAGACGGTTCGCCCCCTCGTAGCTGTTGCCCGTCTTGCAGGTGCGCATGGTGGCATAGCCGGCCCGGTTGAACACGGCCGGGAGCGTGAAATCGACGATGTCGGGCGGGCAGTGCGGGGCGACGAAGCGCGGCGCCGGCTGTCCCTTCGCGCGACGCGGCGCGCCGGGGCCGATGGGGAGGTGCCAGACCGAGCGGCCGCACATGATCATGTGGCGGCTCGGCGTGCAGACGGCGCCGGAGAACGACCCCATGTGATACGCGGCGTCGAGCACCATCCCCTCGGCCGCGAGCCGTTCGATCACCGGCGCGCGGAGCGTGGAGGCGGGATCGTAGAAGCGGAAGTCGTGCGGCGACTGGTCGTCGACGAGGATGAAGAGGATGTTGGGTCGCCGGTCCTTCGT
>DNLZ01000394.1:0-147 GCA_003488325.1 Planctomycetaceae bacterium | reverse complement strand
GCCGGTCCTTCGTCGGCCGGTCCGCGACGGACGTGGCCGGCCGCGGCGAGGCGGCGGACGTCGCCACCGCCCGCGCGTCGGCGAAGGGCAGCGGCCACGCCGGGTCGGGCACGTGCTCGCGGTCGAGGATCGCCTCCATGCGGGCGA
>DNLZ01000402.1 GCA_003488325.1 Planctomycetaceae bacterium | reverse complement strand
GCTCGGCCCCGGCGAGGTCGCCCGACCGCACCGCCAGGTCGGCACGCCAGAGCGCGCCGTCGGCTGCGAGCGGATGCGTGGGAAACTCCTGCGCGAAGCGGGCGAGCGTGCGCATCGCTTCCGCCTCCGCGCCGACCTCCGCCTCGGCGACGCCCAGCGCATAGAGCACGTTGGGCAGGAGCGGCGAGTCGGCGTGCGCCGTCAGAAAGCCCCGCCAGGCGTCGAGCGCCTCCGGCTTCTGTCCCGACTGCCAGAGCGCCTCGCCGAGGAGCTGCGTGGCCGCCGCGGCCTGCGGCTGAGCGCCACCTGCCGACACCGCCTCGCGCAGCCGATCCGCCGCCGCTCGAAACGCCTCGGGCCTGGCCTCGGCCTGCGCGGCTGCGAACGTCCCGCGCGCGAGTTCCCAGCGGGCGAGCGCGACGGCCTCCGGGTCGGTCCCGGCCTTGATCACGTCGCGAAACGTCTCGACTGCCGCGGGCCATCCGCCCGTCTTCATCTGGCAGATGCCGAGATACACCCGCGCCTTCGGTGCGAGCCCGTCACGGGGGTGGGTCTCCAGGAACGAGCGCCACTCGTCGGTGGCCAGATCCCACACCTCGCGGTTGTGGAGTGCCACCGCCGCGGCATAGGCCGAGCGGGCCGCCGCCGTGGACGAGGGCTCGGCCGCCACGAGCGCGGTCGCGAGGGGCGCCACGAAGAGGGCGATTGCGAGGGCACGCCGGCGCATGAACTCGGTTGGCATGGGGACTGTCGTGCGGTGGAGGCCACGCGGGGTGAGGGCGCCCCCTGAATGTACCCGCCGCCGCGGCACGCGGTCGTCGATAATGGTCCGCATGGCGTCGCGGTCCGTCACGGGCGAAGCGGATTCAGGGGCATGCGACCGGGGGGACCCCCGGACGCGCGTGCGTCGTCGCATCACGGTCTCTGGAAGGGTGCAGGGGGTCGGATTTCGTCCGTTCGTATGGCGGCTCGCCACGCGGCTCGGACTCGTCGGCTCGGTCGAGAACATCGCGACGGGCGTGGCGATCGAGGTGGCGGGCCCGCGCGAGGACGTGCGAGCGCTCGTCGAAGGGCTCTCCGGCGCGACGCCGCCGCTCGCGGTCGTCACCGCGGTCACCGTCGAGGATAGCCCGACGGATCCGCAGCAGGATCCGCCCGCCACCGAGGCTCAGGGCTTCGTGATCCTCGATCGTCGCGCCACGGCCCCCCGTGGCGTCGGCGCCGTGTCCGGCATCCTCGTCCCGCCCGACGTGGCCGCCTGCCCGGCGTGCCTCGCCGAGGTCGGCGACCCGGCCGATCGACGCCATCGCTACCCGTTCACCAACTGCACCGACTGCGGTCCGCGGTACTCGATCATCGAGCGGCTGCCCTACGACCGGGGCACCACGACGATGCGCGGTTTCGCGATGTGCGACCGCTGTGACGAGGAGTATCGCGACCCCGCGAGTCGTCGCTTCCACGCGCAGCCCAACGCCTGCCCCGACTGCGGACCGACGTGCTCCTTCCTTCCCTCCGGCCCGGCGGGCTTCGACGACGTGGCGCCGTGTACCGGTGCGGACGCGATCGCCGCGGCGCGAGAGGCCCTCCTGCGCGGCGCGATCGTGGCGGTGAAGGGCATCGGGGGATATCGGCTCGCCTGTGACGCGACCGATGCGGAGGCGGTGGAACGGCTCCGGGTGCGCAAGGGGCGGCCGTCGAAGCCGCTCGCGGTGCTCGTCGCCGACGTGGCGGCCGTCCGACGGCTCGCACGCTGCGACGAGCAGGAACGCCTCGCACTCGAGAGTGCCGAGCGGCCCATCGTGCTCCTGTCGCGCGATCCTGCGCGGTTCGCCGGCGCGGAAACGTCGCGCGCGTCACCCATCGCGGACGCCGTGGCTGCAGCGACGGCGACGCTCGGTGTCATGCTGCCGGACGCGCCCCTCCATCACCTCCTCTGCGAGGGCCTGCCGCCGCTGGTCATGACGTCGGGCAACGTCGCCGACGACCCGATCGTCCATGACGACGCCGCGGCACTCGACCGGCTCGCGGGTGTGGCCGACGCCGTGCTCCGGCACGACCGGCCCATCCACGCCCCCTGCGACGACTCCGTCGTGCGGTGCATGGCGGGGGTCGCGGTGCCGCTGCGACGCTCGCGTGGAGCCGTGCCGCTCGTCGTGCCGCTCGGGAACACCGGACCGGACGTGCTCGCGATCGGCGGCGACCTGAAGGCCGCGCCCTGTGTGACGCGGGGCGCACTCGCGATCTGCGGCGCGCACGTCGGCGATCTCGGGAGCGTCGCCACGCTGGGCTCGCTCGAGCGTGCCGTGGACCACCTGCTGTGCCTCACCGGCGCGCGGCCGCTGGCGGTGGCCGTCGATCTGCACCCCGGCTGGATTTCGACGGCATGGGCCCGCCGCTGGGCGGCGGCACGCGGTGTGCCGATCGTGGCCGTGCAGCATCACGAGGCCCACGTGGCGTCGCTCGTCGCGGAGCAGGGAGGGGTGTCCCACGATCAGGACGGACCCTGGATCGCCGTCTGTTTCGACGGCACGGGCTTCGGGCACGACGGCACGATCCGCGGCGGCGAGATCTTCGTCGTGGAGCGCGACGCGGTCGATCCAGCGGCGTTCCAGCCGCGCCGCATCGCGGCCCTCGAGGCGTGCGCCATGCCGGGGGGCGACGCGGCGGCCCGTGAGCCGTGGCGGGCC